>NZ_JANJPM010000003.1:0-127579 GCF_026222585.1 Staphylococcus sp. SUC_1.2
TTTATTTTTTAGCATTATTTAATGAATCATGACAAATCTGCTAAAATAATATACATACTATAATTTAGGAGTATAAAAATGAAATACGATACTATTTTACTTGATTTTGATGATACAATTGTAGACTTTTTTGATGCAGAAGATCGAGCATTTCATCAAATGGCACATCATTTCGGTCATTATCCAACTGAAGAAGATTTTCAATATTTTAAGAAAGTAAATCAAAATCATTGGGAAGCATTTCAAAAAAATGAACTATCTAAAGAAGAAGTATTAACACATCGTTTTATTAATTATTTTAAAGAGTATGGCATAGACGTAGATGGTAAAAAAGCCGATGTTTTATTTAGAGACGAACTAGCTAAAGCACCATTAAAATTCTTCAACTCTACTTTAGAAACAATTGATCGATTAAGCCAAGAATGTGAATTGTTTATTGTGACTAATGGTGTTACAGATACTCAAAAACGTCGTATTGCTCAATTAGAGTTTAAAGATATCTTATCTGGAGTATATATATCAGAAGAAACAGGATATCAAAAACCTATGAGTGAATTTTTTGATTATATCTTTGAGAGAATTGGTGAAGAAAAAAGAAAGACTTCAATAATAGTAGGAGATTCTCTTACATCAGATATACTAGGTGGAAAAAATGCTGGTATTACAACATGTTGGTTTAATTATCGTAATAAAGAAAATAACAGTGATATTGTACCGGATTATGAAATACAATCTTTGTATGAATTGGTTAATTTAGTGGAAGAATGATTAATAATAGACCTGAGCTAAATGGCTCAGGCTTATTTATGCAAATAGCGTTTATAGCTTAATGATTTGGAAACCATACTAGTATATTGAATCCTTATGCAAATCTTTATTATTAATTTCTTTTTCTTTAAATTCCTCAAATAATTCAACAGTTTTTTTAATTTATTTAAAGATGTTGAACTTTACTCATGTTTTCATTATCATTTAAATTCTTTATATATATATTGTATCGTCATTAATATACGATTTTCATTTAATAACATATTAATTACTTATAATCTGATAAAATGGATTTGAATTTCAATATTTAAGCCGTAAAATTGTCATCTAAGGATATAATCTTTATACTGAATAAGTAATGTTATATTGAAGGAGTAAGGGAATGAACTGTAAAGTAACTAATTTTCAAGAAAAAGATTCATTTATTACTAAGTTAGAAAACAGTGATGAAACATTATTGAAATTTTATCAATATAATCCAGTCAAACCATCTAGTTTTAATCAAAGAATGAATCGTCCTAATAATGGTAGAGAGCAACAACTTGCTCAAGTGATTAAATCATATATGTCAGATTTGAATATAACAGAAATTCAACAGACTCATCTTACTGCACTCAGTGAAGGAGCTAAAGTGGTAATTGGGGGCCAGCAAGCTGGTCTTTTTGGTGGACCTTTATATACGTTTCATAAAATTCTTTCAATTGTTAATTTAAGTCGTGAGTTAACTGAAACATACCAACAAACAGTTGTACCTGTTTTTTGGATTGCTGGTGAAGATCATGACTTTGAAGAAGTAAATCATACGTATGCTTATAATGCAAAAGACGCTCAATTACATAAAGTAAAATATCATACAATGACACCGCCTGAAACAAGCGTCTCTCGCTATATTCCAGAAAAGGAACAGATGATTGAAGCACTTAATCAATTTTTTAAAGGATTAAAAGAAACGAAACATACTAACGCACTTTATCAAGTATGTTTAGAGATTATAGAAAAGTACAATAATTGGACTGATATTTTTAAAGGGTTACTTCAAGAAGTATTTAAAGATTACGGTGTACTATTTATTGATGCTCAATATGAAAAAATTCGTGAATTGGAGAAGCCATTATTAAAAAATATTATTCAAAAACATAATGAAATTAACCAGGCGTTTAGAAAAACACAAAAATTAACTACGCAATCAGGTTTAAACAAAATGATTGAAACAGATACCAATGTCCATTTGTTCCTTCATGAAGATAGTATGCGTCAACTAATTATTAAAAAAGATGATGTATTCAAATTGAGTAAATCAGATATTACATATAATAAAGATGAATTGTTAAAATTAGTTGAAAAAGAACCAACTCGTTTTTCTAATAATGTTGTAACTAGACCAGTAATGGAAGAATGGCTATTTAATACGGTAGCTTTTATTGGAGGACCAAGTGAAATTAAATACTGGGCTGAATTGAATGAAGTATTTAAAATTTTAGATGTTGAAATGCCTATTGTTTTACCAAGAATGAAAATCACTTATTTACCAATTAGAATAGAAAAGCTAATTAATCAGTATAAGTTAAATGCTGAAAATGTTATTATGAACGGTATAGAAACGGATAGAGAAAACTTCGTTCGTAGCAAAGCCTCAGATACATTTATTAAAAAAGTAGAGTCTTTAAAAGAGAATCATGCCAAAATATACGAATCACTTCTTAAAGAAGTGAATGATAATCATGACAATATCAATTTAGTAAAGAAAAATTATGACATTCATAATAAACAATTTGAATATTTATTAAACCGATATTTACTTAACATTGAAAGAGATAACGATATAAGTATGAAACATTTTAGAGAGATTGAACATGTATTGCATCCAATGGGTGGTCTACAAGAAAGAATTTGGAATCCACTTCAAATGATGAATGAATTTGGGATAGATGTGTTCAGTCCCTCCACTTATCCTCCACTTAAATATACATTTAACCAAATAGTTATAAAACCTTAATTTGTAAGGGAGAGACCCATATTATTTAAATAGATAATATGGGTCTTTTTATGTCAAATTAAAGAATTTTAAGATATTTTACATAATTAGTGGAGGATAGTGGTGAGATGTGGTAAATTATTAATAAGGTGAGGTGGTAATAATGTTCATGGGAGAATACGAGCATCAATTAGATGCTAAAGGACGTATGATAATTCCATCTAAGTTTAGATATGACTTAAATGAACGTTTTATTATCACACGAGGCCTTGATAAATGTTTGTTTGGCTACACGCTTGAAGAATGGCAACAGATAGAAGAGAAAATGAAAACCTTACCTATGACAAAAAAAGACGCACGTAAGTTTATGCGTATGTTCTTCTCTGGAGCTATCGAAGTAGAGCTAGATAAGCAAGGGCGTATTAACATTCCTCAAAATTTGAGGAAATACGCAAATTTAACAAAAGAATGTACGGTAATAGGTGTCTCAAATCGTATAGAGATTTGGGATAGAGAAACTTGGAATGAATTTTACGAAGAATCAGAAGAAAGTTTTGAAGATATTGCCGAAGATTTGATAGATTTTGATTTTTAATGGAGGAATTTATAGTGTTTCATCATGTAAGCGTTATGCTAAAAGAAACAATAGATGAATTAGACATCAAAGAGGATGGCATATATGTAGATTGTACGCTTGGTGGAGCCGGTCATGCACTCTATTTATTAAATCAATTAAACGATGACGGTAGGTTGATTGCAATCGATCAAGATACTACTGCCTTAGAAAATGCTAAAGAAGTACTAAAAGATCACTTACACAAGGTCACGTTTGTACATAATAACTTTAGAGAATTAACTGATATTTTGAAAAATTTAGGAATTGAAAAAGTAGATGGTATTTACTACGACTTAGGTGTTTCAAGTCCACAGCTTGATATACCTGAAAGAGGATTTAGTTATCATCATGATGCAAAGTTAGATATGCGTATGGATCAAACGCAAGAATTAACTGCATATGATGTTGTTAATGATTGGCCTTATGAAGCATTGGTTAAAATCTTTTATCGTTATGGAGAAGAAAAGTTTTCTAAACAAATAGCGAGAAGAATAGAAGCACATCGTGAACAACAACCTATTGAAACAACATTAGAGCTTGTAGACATTATTAAAGAAGGTATTCCAGCTAAAGCTCGAAGAAAAGGTGGTCATCCTGCTAAACGCATTTTTCAAGCGATAAGAATAGCAGTGAACGATGAACTATCTGCGTTCGAAGATTCAATTGAACAAGCCATTGAGCATGTTAAAGTAAAAGGTAGGATTTCAGTCATTACTTTCCATTCTCTGGAAGATAGACTATGCAAGCAAATTTTCCAAGAATACGAAAAAGGACCTGACGTGCCTAGAGGGTTACCAATTATTCCTGAAGCTTATACACCTAAGTTAAAACGAGTAAATCGTAAACCAATTACTGCTACAGATGAGGATTTAGACGAAAATAATAGAGCACGTAGTGCAAAATTACGTGTTGCTGAAATATTAAAATAAGGAGTAATTGAGGATGGCTGTAGAAAAAATTTACGAACCATATGAACACATTCAGCACACTAGCATACCGAAAGAACAACCAAAAACACAATCTGAGACGAAAACAGTAACTAAAAAGGTTGTTGTTCAACTTACGCGATTTGAGAAATTTTTATACATAACGCTTGTCACAGCAATTGCTGTTCTAGCAATCTATATGCTATCTTTAAAAATGGATGCATACGATACAAATGATAAAATTGCCGAGTTAGATCAAAAGATTGAACAACAATCTAATGAAAACAATGCAATTCAATCTGAAATTAAGAAAAATTCTTCTTATGAGCGCATTTACGATCAGGCTAAAAAACAAGGTATGAGCCTAAAGAACGATAATGTAAAGGTAGTGCGTACTAATGGCGAAGCGAAAAATTAAAATTAGAAAAAATAAATTAGGAGCAGTCCTCCTTGTTGGATTATTCGGACTGCTCTTTTTTGTATTGGTTTTAAGATATTCATATATCATGATAACTGGACATTCAGATGGACAAAATTTAGTGATGCGCGCTAATGAAAAATATCTCGTAAAAACGCAAGAACAGCCTGAAAGAGGGAAAATTTACGATAGAAACGGTAAAATTTTAGCCGAAGATGTTCAACGATATAAATTAGTAGCTATTATTGATAAAAATGCTGGAGAAGTTGGTGATACACCAAGGTATGTTAAAGATAAAAAGAAAACAGCAAAACAATTATCAAAAATTATTGATATGAAACCTGATGAAATTGAAAAACGTCTTAATCAAAAGAAAGCCTTTCAAGTTGAATTTGGACAGAAAGGGACAAATTTAACATATCAAGATAAAGTTAAACTCGATAAAATGGACTTACCAGGCATCACCTTATATCCAGAAACTGAACGATTCTATCCTAACGGTAATTTTGCTTCTCATTTAATTGGTATGGCTCAAAAAAATCCTGATACCGGGGAATTAAATGGTGCATTAGGTGTAGAAAAGATTTTTAATAGTTATCTAAATGGACAGAAAGGTTCGCTATCTTATATACATGACATTTGGGGTTATATTGCACCAAACAGTAAAAATGAAAAAGCGCCAAAACGTGGTGATGACGTTCATTTAACCATTGATTCAAATATACAAGTATTTGTCGAAGAGGCCCTTGATGATATGGTGAAACGATATGAACCAAAAGATTTATTTGCAGTGGTTATGGATGCGAAAACAGGAGAAATTCTTGCATATAGTCAACGTCCAACGTTCAACCCCGAAACGGGTAAAGACTTTGGAAAAAAATGGGCGAATGATTTATATCAAAATGCCTATGAGCCTGGGTCAACATTTAAATCATATGGATTAGCAGCTGCCATTCAAGAAGGTAAATTTAATCCTAAAGAAAAATATGAATCTGGTCATCGTGATATTATGGGTTCAAGAATTTCTGACTGGAATAAAACCGGTTGGGGAGAAATTCCAATGTCATTAGGTTTCACTTACTCATCTAATATATTGATGATGCATCTTCAAGATTTAGTTGGTGCTGACAAAATGAAATCTTGGTACGAGCGCTTTGGTTTTGGTAAATCAACAAATGGCATGTTTGACGGAGAATTAAAAGGAAATATTGCTTGGTCAAATGAATTACAACAAAAAACATCAGCATTCGGTCAATCGACTACAGTGACACCTGTACAAATGATACAAGCACAATCAGCTTTCTTTAATAAAGGAAATATGTTAAAACCTTGGTTTGTTCAAAGTATAGACAATCCAATTTCAAAGAAAACATTCTATAAAGGTGAAAAGAAAATAGCTGGAAAACCTATTACTTCAGAAACTGCGGATAAAGTTGAAACAGAATTAGATAAAGTAGTAAATAGTGATAAAAGTCATGCTTCCAATTATCGTATTGATGGTTATGATATTGAAGGGAAAACAGGTACTGCTCAGGTCGTTAATGAAAATGGTAGTGGATACGTTAAAGGAGCAAATCCCTACTTTGTAAGCTTTATGGGAGATGCGCCAAAAAAACATCCAAGAGTTATTGTTTATGCCGGTATGAGTCTTGCTCAGAAAAATGACCAAGAAGCATATGAATTAGGGGTAAGTAAAGCTTTTAAACCTATCATGGAAAATACACTTAAGTATTTAAATGTAGGCTCTAAAAAAGATGAGACTCAATCAGCACAGTATAGTAAAGTGCCAAATGTTGTAGGGCAACCAAGTCAAAAGGCACAAGATAGTCTTAAAGGAAAAGATTTACAACCTGTCATTATTGGTAATGGTAATACAATAAAAGCTCAATCTACTAGAGCTAATACAAAATTATTACCGAATAGTAAAGTGTTAGCAGTGACAGACGGCGATATTACTATGCCCAATATGAAAGGTTGGACAACAGACGATGTCCTAGCCTTCCAAGAATTAACTGGAATCAATGTTACGACTAAAGGCAGTGGATACGTAACAAAACAATCTGTAGCGAGTGGGTCAACACTCAAAAGTAATAATAAAATTGAAATAGAATTATCTACTGATGATCCTAATGATAGTACATCCTTAACTGATTCGAGTGGCTCTGATTCAAATAACACTTCAGATAATTCAACTGATACAACGTCTAATGATAAAAACGATTCATAAGAACAAATGACGTCGTTTTAAATGATAATAAATAAGGTGTCATATATTATGTATACCTTATTTATAATCTCATTTTCTTACATAATATATATAAAATTAGTTTGAAAATTGATAAGATTATAAAGGAAATAAAGTGAAAAACGAATAAATTTAAAATACATAAAGGAGATTACCATGCTTTTTATATTTGCGATTATCGCATTACTTATCACATTTATTTTAGTTCCTGTACTTATACCGACACTTAAAAGAATGAAATTTGGGCAAAGTATCCGCGAAGAAGGCCCTCAAAGTCATATGAAAAAAACGGGTACACCAACCATGGGTGGTTTAACATTTTTAATTAGTATTATTATTACATCTATTATTGCTATATTTTTCACAGATCATTCCAATCCCATTATTCTATTACTCTTTGTCACAATAGGATTTGGACTCATTGGCTTTATTGATGATTACATTATTGTAGTTAAAAAAAATAACCAAGGACTTACAAGTAAGCAGAAATTTTTAGCTCAAATTGCAATAGCAATTATATTTTTCATTCTAAGCGATGTTTTTCATTTAATAGAATTTTCAACAAGTATAAATATTCCATTTACTAATTTTGGAATTCCATTGTCGTTTGCGTACGTTATTTTTATTGTTTTTTGGCAAGTTGGGTTTTCAAACGCAGTTAATTTAACTGATGGATTGGATGGATTAGCAACTGGCTTATCAATTATTGGATTCACTATGTATGCAATTATGAGTTTCATGTTAAATGCCCCTGCAATTGGTACTTTTTGTATTATTATGATTTTTGCATTACTCGGTTTCTTACCGTATAACTTAAATCCAGCCAAAGTATTTATGGGAGATACAGGAAGCTTAGCATTAGGAGGTATTTTTGCTACAATTTCAATCATGTTAAACCAAGAATTTTCATTACTTTTTGTAGGTTTAGTATTTGTTATCGAAACATTATCAGTAATGTTGCAAGTATCATCTTATAAATTAACTAAAAAAAGAATCTTTAAAATGACACCAATTCATCATCATTTTGAACTTAGCGGATGGAGTGAATGGAAAGTTGTTTCAGTATTTTGGCTTGTGGGCTTAATTTCAGGATTAATTGGATTATGGATAGGAGTGCATTAGAATGCTAAATTATACAGGATTAGAGAATAAAGATGTTCTTGTAGTTGGATTAGCAAAAAGTGGTTATGAAGCTGCTAAGTTATTAGTTAAATTAGGTGCAAATGTAACTGTAAATGATGGGAAAGATTTATCTAAAGATCCCCATGCAAAAGACTTAGAAACATTAGGTGTGAAAATTGTTGATGGTGGTCATCCATTATCATTACTTGATAGCAACCCGATTATTGTTAAAAACCCAGGTATACCTTATACAGTTTCAATTATTGATGAAGCATATCAACGAGGCCTTAAAATTTTAACTGAAGTAGAATTAAGTTATTTAATTTCTGAAGCTCCAATTATCGCTGTGACTGGTACAAATGGTAAAACAACAACAACTTCTCTCATTGGAGATATGTTTAAAAAAAGTAGATTAACTGGAAGACTTTCAGGAAATATTGGGTATGTTGCTTCTAAAGTAGCTCAAGAAACGTCACCTGATGAATATCTAATCACTGAATTATCTTCATTCCAATTACTTGGCATTGAACATTACAAACCTCACATTGCCATCATTACAAATATCTATTCTGCTCATTTAGATTATCATGAGTCATTAGAAAATTATCAAAATGCGAAGCGACGTATTTACAAAAATCAAACAGAAGATGATTATTTGATTTGTAATTATCATCAACGTCATTTAATTGAAACTGAAAATTTAAAAGCTAAAACATTATATTTTTCTACTCAACAAGAAGTAGATGGCATCTATATTAAAGATAATTATATCGTTTATAATGATGTTAACCTTATTAATATTGATGATTTAGTTTTACCAGGAGAACATAACTTAGAAAATATTTTAGCTGCTGTTTTAGCTGCGATACTTGCAGGCGTACCAATTAAGGCTATCGTAGATAGTTTAACAACATTCTCAGGTATTGAACATCGATTACAATATATTGGAACGAATCGAACAAATAAATACTATAATGACTCTAAAGCAACCAATACATTAGCAACACAGTTTGCTTTAAATTCATTTAAACAACCTATTATCTGGTTATGTGGTGGTTTAGATCGAGGTAATGGATTTGATGAATTAATTCCTTACATGAAACATGTTAGAGTAATGGTAGTTTTCGGTGAAACTCAAGATAAATTCGCTAAATTAGGTAATAGTCAAGGTAAAGAAGTAATCAAGGCAGTTGATATAGAAGATGCAGTAAAAAAAGTTCAAGATGTCATTGAACCTAATGATGTTGTTTTACTTTCACCAGCATGTGCAAGTTGGGATCAATATAAAACATTTGAAGAACGCGGCGAAAGATTTATTGAAAGTTTCCGTGCATACCTACCATCTTAATTAAAGGATGTGAAGTAATTGGATGATACAAGGGGCAATAGAAATAAAAAGATTCGTTCTATCAAGCGTTCATTTGATAAAGACAAAACTGAATTAGAAAATGATAAAAATAAAAAAATTAAAGATGATGTTAAATCAAAAGATAGACTCCAAAAAGAAAAGAATCTTTCAAATGATAGAAGGTCAAATAAATCTTTAAATTCTTCGAAAAATAAAGGTGAAAATTTAAAGAAAGAAGTAAAAACAAGGTTAAGAGAAAAGCGCAATAAATTTCAAAATGATAAATATAGTCACTTAACGGTAGCTGAAAAACGAGAACAACAAAAGATAGATAAAAGAAAGCGACAAAAACGTATCCAATATATTATTGTTACTACTTTAATACTTTTAATTATATTATTTCTACTATATATGTTTACACCATTAAGTAGAATTTCTCATGTTAATATTAGTGGTAATCATAATGTAAGTGATAGCCAAGTTGAAAAAGAATTAAATATCAAAAAAGGATCACGCATTTATACTTTTAGTAAAAGCAAAGCTATCAATAATTTAAAGAAAAATTCATTAATCAAAGATGTTCAGATTAATAAACAGTTGCCTAATACTTTAAATGTTAAAATTATTGAAAATAATTTAGTAGGTATTGTAAAAGATAAAAATAAATATGTGCCAATAATTGAAGGAAATAAAAAATTAGACAATTATAATGGTGATATTGCGAATAGTGCACCTGTATTAGAAGATTTTAAAGGTGACAATTTAAATCGTATCACGAAAGCATTATCTAAAATGTCTAATGAAACGAGAGATATGATTTCAGAAATAAAATATGCACCTTTGCAGAATCAACAAAATCGAGTCCTTTTATATATGAAAGATGGCATGCAAGTAGTAGGAGACATCAATACTCTAGCTAACAAAATCGAGTATTATCCTCAAATGTCTCAATCTCTTGCAAAAGATAGTTCAGGTCAATTAAAAACACAAGGATATATTGATTTATCTGTAGGAGCATCATTTATTCCATATAATGAAAATAGCAGTATTAATTCTAAGTCCGATCAAAATGTTCGTCAAAAAACACAGCAAGAAACAGAAGCAAAAAATGAATTACAAAGTGCATTAAATAAAATAAGCGAACAATCGGATACAAATAATTAAAAAATTTCGATAATAATATGTGTTTATAGTTCACAAGCTAAACGACGTATTGTAAACTAAATATAGTGTATTTTAATAGTATTTTGTCAGGAGGTGCCTATCTATGGAGGAACATTACTATGTAAGCATAGATATTGGTTCATCAAGTGTTAAAACAAT
Organism: Staphylococcus sp. SUC_1.2; assembly: GCF_026222585.1. Lineage (NCBI taxonomy): Bacteria > Bacillati > Bacillota > Bacilli > Caryophanales > Staphylococcaceae > Staphylococcus > Staphylococcus sp. SUC_1.2. Next base: position 10,742 of record NZ_JANJPM010000003.1, read on the forward strand.
AGTAGGCGAAAAATTTCACAATGGTATTAATGTGATAGGTACAGGGCAAACCTACACTAGCGGTATTAAGAATGGATTGATTGATGATTTTGATATTGCGAAACAAGCAATTAAAGATACAATTAAAAAAGCTTCTATCGCATCAGGTGTGGATATAAAAGAAGTTTTCTTAAAATTACCTATCATTGGTACTGAAGTGTACGATGAAGAAAACGAAATTGATTTTTACGAAGATACAGAAATTAGTGGATCACATATTGAAACAGTATTGGAAGGTATACGTCAAAAAAATGATGTACCTGATACAGAAGTTATTGATGTGTTTCCGATTAGATTCATTGTAGATGGAGATAACGAGGTTTCGGATCCTAAAGAACTCATTGCTAGACACTCGTTAAAAGTAGAAGCAGGTGTTATTGCAATTCACAAGTCAATTCTAATTAATATGATTAAATGTGTAGAATCTTGTGGAGTAGATGTATTGGACGTCTATTCAGATGCTTATAACTATGGCTCTATTTTATCTGCAACTGAAAAAGAATTAGGTGCATGTGTAATTGATATTGGTGAAGATCTCACTCAAATCGCCTTTTATGAACGAGGTGAACTTGTAGATGCCGATTCAATTGAATTAGCTGGACGTGATATTACAGATGATATCGCAGAAGAATTAAACACTACATATGAAACAGCTGAAAAAATTAAACATCAATATGGACATGCTTATACACAATCAGCGTCTGATCAAGACGTTTTCAGTGTTGATCAGGTAGATAGTGACGAATTAGTAGAGTATACTCAAAAAGATTTAAGTGCAGTTATTGAAAGAACAGTGCAAGATATCTTTGATGAAGTATTTGATGTGTTGGTAGATTTAGGATTAACTAAAGTAAATGGTGGATTCATTGTTACAGGTGGTTCTTCAAACTTATTGGGCGTTAAAGAATTACTAAGTACAATGGTTAATGAAAAAATAAGAATCCATACACCGTCTCAAATGGGAATTAGAAAACCTGAATTTACTTCAGCGATTTCTACAATATCTAGTAGTATCACATTTGATGAATTATTAGATTATGTTACAATAAATTATCAAGATAATGATGAATTTGAAGAAGAAGTCATTGAAAATGACGAACACAATCATACTTCAAAGTCAGGTGGCTTTGACTGGTTTAAACGTAAATCTAATAAAAACGAAGACACTGACGAAAATCATCAACCGGAAGTACGTGAAAAAGCGGAGAAACATGATGATTATGAAACGTATGACGAAAACAACCATCAAGATGGAACACATCATTATGATGATGAACATGAAAAATCTGATAAAGAAGAAAGCAAATTTAAAAAGCTTATGAAATCTCTATTTGAATAATTGGCCATTAAGACTAGGAGGAAAAATAAATGTTAGAATTTGAACAAGGATTTAATCATTTGGCGACATTAAAAGTCATCGGTGTAGGTGGCGGCGGTAACAACGCTGTTAACCGCATGATTGATCATGGAATGAACAATGTTGAATTTATTGCTATTAACACTGATGGGCAAGCTTTAAACTTATCTAAAGCAGAATCTAAGATACAAATCGGTGAAAAATTAACACGTGGTTTAGGTGCAGGTGCAAATCCAGAAATTGGAAAAAAAGCTGCTGAAGAATCACGCGAACAAATTGAAGATGCTATTCAAGGCGCTGATATGGTATTTGTTACTGCTGGTATGGGTGGCGGTACTGGTACAGGTGCTGCACCAGTAGTTGCTAAAATTGCTAAAGAAATGGGAGCATTAACAGTAGGTGTTGTAACTCGTCCATTTGGCTTCGAAGGACGTAAACGTTCTACACAAGCAGCAGCAGGTGTTGAAGCAATGAAAGCGGCAGTTGATACATTAATTGTTATTCCTAACGATCGTTTATTAGATATTGTTGATAAATCAACTCCTATGATGGAAGCATTTAAAGAAGCAGATAATGTTTTACGTCAAGGTGTTCAAGGTATCTCTGATTTAATCGCTGTATCAGGTGAAGTGAACTTAGACTTTGCTGACGTTAAGACAATTATGTCTAACCAAGGTTCTGCATTAATGGGTATTGGTGTATCTTCAGGCGAAAATAGAGCAGTGGAAGCTGCTAAAAAAGCTATTTCATCTCCATTACTTGAAACATCAATTGTTGGTGCTCAAGGTGTGTTAATGAACATTACAGGTGGAGAATCTTTATCTTTATTCGAAGCCCAAGAAGCAGCTGATATTGTACAAGATGCAGCAGATGAAGATGTAAATATGATTTTTGGTACTGTAATTAATCCAGAATTGCAAGATGAAATTGTTGTAACAGTAATCGCAACTGGATTTGAAGATAAACCAACATCTCAAGGACGTAAAGCGTCAAGTACTGGTTTTGGTTCAAGTGCAACTTCTAGTACATCAACTCAAAGTGCACCAAAAGAAGACTCATTCACACATAGTACATCTAATTCACGTCCTTCTGATGGTCTAAGCGAAAGAAGTCATACTACTAAAGATGATGATATTCCTAGCTTTATTCGTAATAGAGAAGAAAGACGTTCTAGAAGAACTAGACGCTAATATTAAAGTATAAATATAAAGAAAGGAGCAGTGATTTCTGAGGAGAATGCTGCTCTTTTTGTTTTGTTTAATTTAAAAAGAAATATGTTATATAATACATTTATCTACATCTTTTAATCGAAATGCTGATAAAATATAAAACAATAGTCTAGGTATGACTATTCTTAAAAGTGAAGGTGGTTTTCACAACGTGGAAAAATTTATAAAACAGCCACATTATTTGAGTTATACATCACAATATGATCAGTTAACACTTGGTTTTACTACACGCGAAGATGGAAAGAGTCCATATCCAAGAGATGCATTTAATATGGCACGTTATATTGATGATGAACCTAGTTATGTGACGCATCATCAAGAGATATTAGCTAATGCTATCAACTTTCCTACACAACAATGGGTTTTTCCTATTCAAACACACGAAAATAATATCGCTCACATTACTAAAGCACATTGTGGCGCTAATATTAAGACATTAGGTAATGAATTATATGGAATTGATGGTATGTATACTTATGATTCAGATATATTATTAACGATGTGTTATGCTGATTGTGTACCTGTATATTTTTATAGTGAAAAACATCATTTTATCGCTCTAGCTCATGCGGGGTGGAGAGGAACATATGGTCAAATAGTAGTAGAAATGCTTAAATATGTAGAATTTGACTATCAAGATTTAAATGTAGTCATAGGTCCAGCGACTTCTTCAACCTATGAAATAAATGATGATATTAAAAAGAAATTTGAAACATTGCCTATTAATTCTGACAAATATATTGAAACACGAGATACTGATCGACATGGTATTGATTTAAAATTAGCCAACGCTTTATTATTAATAAATAGTGGCGTACCAGCTGAAAATATTAACATTACAAAATATACTACGTCAGAAGACTTATCGCTTTTTTTCTCTTATCGTGTTGAAAAAGGTAAAACTGGCAGGATGCTAGCATTTATAGGTCAAAAAGGAGAAGTGTAGTGTAATGCAGTTATATCACTATAATCCTTTATGTCATTACAAAGTTAAGAGGTTGATATATAATGAAAGTGACAGAAAATTTAGAAAAAATACAAACGGAAATTAATCATCATCTTGAAAAAAGTGTGATTAAGACCGCTCCAAACGTGATTGCAGTAACAAAATATGTTACAATAGACCGAGCAAAAGAAGCGTATGATGCTGGTTTAAGACACTTTGGAGAAAATAGAGTAGAAGGTTTTCTAGAAAAAAAACAAGCCTTACCTAAAGATGTTACAATGCATTTTATCGGTTCACTACAGTCTAGAAAAGTAAAAGATGTGATTAATGACATCGATTATTTACATGCACTAGATCGTTTGAATTTAGCAAAAGAAATTAATAAAAGAGCAACTCACACTATTTCATGCTTTATCCAAGTGAATGTTTCTGGTGAAGAAACTAAACATGGTATTGCGCTTAGTGAAGTTAATGATTTTATTGAACAAATTAAAGCATTCGACAATATTAAAATTGTTGGATTAATGACAATGGCGCCTTATACCGATGATAAGGACTACATACATCAGTTATTTAAACAATTGAGATTAAAACGAGATGAAATTAAAAACCTTAAATTAAATTATGCACCATGTGAATATTTATCTATGGGAATGAGTAATGATTATACTATTGCTGTAGAAGAAGGTGCTACATTTATAAGAATAGGGACTAAACTTGTTGGAGAAGAGGAGTGAGCCCCGTGGCTATCAAGGATTTATTTAATAATTTTTTCCTAATGGAAGATGAAGAAGAAGTCGAAAGCCCTGCTGAAAGACAACAGCGTGTAACACAAAATGAAGAAAATCAAAATCGTAATATGCAACAGCAACCTATTGAAAGAACACAGAATAATCAAAATCACTTAAAAACTGTACCTCAAAAGAAAGTATCAAAAAATTACAATACTGAAGAAAGGAATTATCGTATGGGACATACATCAAATAAGTCTAATTCAAAAAATGTTGTTACTATGAATCAATCAGCTGGTACAGGTTATAGTAATTACGAAAATTCAAAAATGTGCTTATTTGAACCTCGTGTATTTTCAGATACTCAAGATATTGCAGATGAACTTAAAAATCGTCGTGCGACATTAGTTAACTTACAACGTATTGATAAAGTATCAGCGAAACGTATTATTGACTTCTTAAGCGGAACAGTTTATGCCATTGGCGGAGATATACAACGTGTAGGTGCTGATATCTTCCTTTGTACACCTGATAATGTTGAGGTGGCAGGTAGTATTACCGATCACCTTGAACAGATGAATACACAACAACATTACGAATAATTTAAGGAGTAGAATATAATATATGGATGTTGGTATATTAGCTAGTATATTTAACTTTATATTATTACTAGTTCAAATTTATTATTGGGGAATGATTATTTATTTCTTTACATCATGGGTTCCAACAATTAGAGAATCTAAATTTGGATCATTTTTAAGTAAGATATATGAACCTTTCTTAGAGCCATTTAGAAAGATTATTCCACCCATTGGTATGATTGATATTTCATCAATTGTAGCATTATTTGTACTTGTATTATTTCAATATGGACTGCAAAGTATTTTTGATATGATATTAAATTATTTAATACTAAAATAGTTTTATAATAAGTTAGTAGAGCCTGTGATATGCATAATGTCTCAGGCTTTTTAACACTTAAAAAAGGAGGCGTGAATCATCGATATTTATCAGCATTTTAGAAATGAAGAACAACCACTTATTGATCAATTATTAGATAAATGTGAACAAGTTAATCAACAATATGCACCTGTATTGACTTCATTTTTAGATCCTAGAGGACAATATATATTAGAAGTCATCGTCGGTAGTTTTGAAGATATGAAAGTGAGCTATTTCGGTGGTCAATCGGCAGAAAGAAAGAGAGCAATTATTGCGCCTAGTTATTTTGAACCTACTGAAGATGATTTTGAAGAGGTATTAATCCAAATTAATTATCCCGAGAAATTTGTGTCTATTCAACATCAACATGTACTTGGAACTTTAATGTCTTTAGGTATAGAAAGAGAACAAGTAGGAGATATACTTGTTGGTGATACTATTCAGTTTGTTTTGACAAAGCAATTGGAATCATATATTATGATGGAATTAACAAAGATTAAAGGTGCTACAGTTAAACTTGATTCTATTCCATTTAAAGATATGATACAATCAAAAGAGAATTGGAATATTCATCATAGTACAGTCAGTGCTTTAAGATTAGATGTCGTTTTAAAAGAAATGATTCGAAAATCTAGATCAATCGCTAAACAATTAATTGAAAAAAAACGGGTAAAAGTGAATCATACTTTAATCGATTCTCCCGATTTTCAACTTCAAAACAATGATTTGCTCTCTATTCAAGGATTTGGACGTGCTCGAATTGTTGATATAGGTGGCAAAACTAAAAAAGAAAAAGTTCATATAACGTATCAAACACTATTTAAGTAAATGATATTGATTGATAAATAATAAAAACACCTTTATGATGGTTTGTTTTAAGGAGGATAACAGATGGCTTTTACACCTAATGAAATAAGAAATAAGGAATTTACAAGAGTGAAAAATGGTTTGGAGCCTGCTGAAGTTAGCGACTTTTTAACTCAATTAAGTAATGAGATTGAAAGACTTAAAGAAGAAAAAAAACAACTTGAAAAAGTGCTTGAAGAGAGAGATACTAATATTAAATCGTATCAAGATGTTCATCAATCAGTAAGTGATGCGCTTATTCAAGCTCAACAAGCTGGAGAACAAACAAAAATTGCTGCCACAAAAGAATCAGAAGCAATTATCTCTAAAGCAAAAACGCAAGCTGATGTGATTGTAAATGATGCTATTGAAAAAGCACGTCATTTATCTTTCCAAACTGAAGATATGAAACGTCAATCTAAAATATTTAGATCAAGATTTCGTATGCTTGTAGAAGCACAGTTAGATTTATTGAAAAATGATGATTGGGATTACTTATTAAATTATGATTTTGATGCAGAACAAGTGACACAAGAAAATATACAGCATTTAAATCCACAAGATGTAAATCCAAATGCGAATAATGAAACTCCAACGAGTGAAACAACTGAGACAGTATCAAATGAGGGAAATCAGTCAATCAATTCTAATGAAACAACTAATACAAGTAAGTCTACATCTGAAAATAAGGATGTTTCAAGTAGCGAATCATCATCAAATAAATAGTTAATAAAATGTCAGACACGTAAAAAATAATAAACTTTTCACAGCGAGTTAGGAGACGGTGCAAGCCTAATATAAGTCTATTTTTTATATCACTGACATATTAAAACTTTATAATATTAAGAAGAGAACTCTAAGTTGAGTTAAGAAGGGTGGTACCGCGGGTTTCCCGTCCCTATTAATTGAACTTAGAGTTCTTTTTATATTTAAGGAGTGGAAAATATGAATTACAAAGAAACGTTATTAATGCCAAAAACCGACTTTCCAATGCGAGGAGGTTTACCTAATAAAGAACCAAAAATTCAAGAGCAATGGGAAGCAAATAATCATTATCAAAAAGCTTTAGAGAAAAATGAAGGAAATCAATCATTTATTTTGCATGATGGCCCACCTTATGCAAATGGTAATCTTCACATGGGACATGCATTAAATAAAATTATTAAAGATATTATTGTACGTTATAAAACGATGCAAGGATTTTACTCACCTTACGTTCCAGGATGGGATACACATGGTTTACCAATTGAACAAGCATTGACTAAAAAAGGCGTTGATCGCAAAAAAATGTCAATTGCTGAGTTTAGAGAAAAATGTAAAGAATTTGCTTTAGAACAAGTTGAACTTCAAAAACAAGATTTTAAACGTTTAGGTGTACGTGGGGACTTTAATAATCCTTATATTACTCTTAAACCTGAATATGAAGCAGCTCAAATTCGTTTGTTCGGTGAAATGGCTGATAAAGGATTAATTTATAAAGGTAAAAAACCTGTTTATTGGTCACCATCAAGTGAATCTTCACTTGCTGAAGCTGAAATTGAATATCACGATAAACGTTCAGCATCTATTTATGTAGCCTTTGATGTTAAAGATTCAAAAGGTACTATCGATGAGGATGCTCAATTTATTATCTGGACAACTACACCTTGGACATTACCTTCTAACGTAGCAATTACAGTTCATCCAGATTTGAAATATGGTCAATATAATGTAAATGGTAAGAAATACGTGATTGCTGAAGCTTTAGCTGAAAGTGTTTCTGAAGCATTAGGCTGGGATAAAGATACTATTCAATTGGAAAAAGAATTTACAGGGAAAGAATTAGAGTATGTTGAAGCACAACATCCTTTCTTAGATCGAGTGTCATTAGTCATTAATGGTGGTCATGTAACAACTGATGCTGGTACTGGTTGTGTACACACTGCCCCTGGTCACGGGGAAGATGACTATATTGTAGGTCAAAAATACGATTTACCTGTCATCAGTCCTTTGGATGATAAAGGTGTCTTCACAGAGGAAGGCGGACAATTTGAAGGTATGTTCTATGATAAAGCAAATAAAGCTGTAACAGACCTTTTAACTGATAAAGACGCCTTATTAAAATTAGACTTTATTACACATAGTTATCCACATGATTGGCGTACTAAAAAACCAGTTATTTTCCGTGCAACACCTCAGTGGTTTGCTTCAATTAATAAAGTAAGACAAGATATCTTAGATGCGATTGAAGAGACTGATTTTAAAGTGGATTGGGGTAAAACACGTATTTATAATATGATTCGTGACCGTGGTGAATGGGTAATTTCTCGTCAACGTGTATGGGGTGTACCATTGCCTGTATTTTACGCTGAAAATGGCGATATTATTATGACAAAAGAAACAGTCAATCATGTAGCTGATTTATTTGAAGAATATGGTTCAAATGTTTGGTTTGAAAGAGAAGCTAAAGATTTATTACCAGAAGGATTCACACATCCTGGAAGCCCTAATGGAGAATTTACTAAAGAAACAGATATTATGGATGTTTGGTTTGACTCTGGTTCATCTCATAGAGGCGTGTTAGAAACTCGTCCAGAATTGCGTTTCCCAGCCGATTTATATTTTGAAGGTAGTGACCAATATCGTGGTTGGTTTAACTCTTCAATTACTACAGCAGTTGCGACTAGAGGACAAGCACCATATAAATTCTTATTGTCACATGGTTTCGTAATGGATGGCGAAGGTAAAAAAATGAGTAAATCTTTAGGTAACGTTATCGTTCCTAATCAAGTAGTAAAACAAAAAGGTGCAGATATTGCACGATTATGGGTAAGTAGTACAGACTACTTAGCAGATGTACGTATTTCAGATGAAATTTTAAAACAAACGTCTGATGTTTATAGAAAAATCAGAAATACTTTAAGATTTATGTTAGGTAATATTAATGACTTTAATCCTGAAACAGACAGTGTAGCTGAACATGAATTATTAGAAGTAGATCGTTACTTATTGAATCGCTTACGTGAATTCACTGCTAGTACTATTAATCACTATGATAACTTTGATTACTTAAATATTTATCAAGAAGTTCAAAACTTTATCAATGTTGAATTAAGTAACTTCTATTTAGATTATGGTAAAGATATTCTGTATATTGAACAAAAAGACGCACATAAACGTCGTAGTATGCAAACAGTGTTGTACCAAATTTTAGTAGATATGACTAAATTACTTGCTCCTATTTTAGTACACACTGCCGAAGAAGTATGGTCTCATACACCACATGTTAAAGAAGAAAGTGTTCACTTAGCAGATATGCCAAAAGTTGTTGACGTTGATCAAAAATTATTAGATAAATGGAATCAATTTATGTCATTACGTGATGATGTAAACCGTGCATTAGAAGCAGCACGTAATGAAAAAGTTATCGGTAAATCTCTTGAAGCTAAAGTAGTGATTGGAAACAATGATCACTTTAAAGCTGCAGAATTTTTACAACAATTTAATGACTTACAACAATTATTTATCGTCTCTCAAGTTGAAGTGACTGAAAAAGTAGACAATGGAAATGAATACCAACATGGTGACATTCGTATTGAACATGCTTCAGGTGAAAAATGTGAAAGATGTTGGAATTATAGTGAAACATTAGGATCTGTTGGTGAACTTGATCATTTATGTCCACGTTGTCAAGAAGTCGTAAAAACTTTAGTTTAATTCAATAGAGATAGAACGCTTGTAACCTAATTAAGGGTTACGAGCGTTTTTTTATAAAGTATATAAATATTAAATAATAATAGTTTGAAAATATATCTGAATAGAGTTTCAAGTTTAGATAAAAACGGATGAGGTTATATCAAATAATAAGTGATAGAATGTTTCTCGTAAGTAATATAGGAAGAGAGATAAAATGATGGGTAAGATTTTACTAACAGAGGCTTCTGGATATATTGGTAGTCACTTAAAAGATAAATTAAAAGTTAATCATGAGATTATCGCAATATCAAGAAATGCTCAAAATAAAAAAAATGAAAAAAATGTAACTTGGAAATCAGCAGATTTATTTGATTTAGATGCTATAACTGAAGTAATGAAAGGTATAGATACTGCGATTTATCTTGGTCATTCAATGAAGACAAGTGCTAAACTTACACAGGCTAATTTTGAAGATATGGATGCACTACTAGCTGATAATGTTGGGCGCGTAGCGAAAAAACATGGGGTCAAACACATTATATTTATGAGTGGTATTATCACGAATGATAGTCATTTGTCACTTCACTTAAAAAGTCGGTTAGAATGTGAAAAAATATTAAGATATTATAGCGTCCCTGTAAGCACATTACGTGCTGGGTTAATTATAGATTCAAACGGTAGTTCATATCCTATTTTTAAAAGAATGATAGAGCGTTTGTCAGCAATGATTCTACCGAACTGGGCTTACAATATGATTGCGCCAGTATGTATGGATGATGTTATTGATAAATTAGCTATGTTAGTCGAACGTTCTCCTAAAGAAAATGAAGTATTTAATATTACAAGGCCTAAGGTAATGAATTATCAAGAATTATTTGAACGTATAGCGACTATTCTTGATAAACATTTGTTTATATTGCACTTACCAACCATCCTTATTCGGTTAAGTCGATATTGGATTAAAGAGAAAATGAATGGTAAAGAAAATGTGAAAAAAGCACTTAAAGAAAAACAAGATGAACAACAAATAATAACTACAAAACAATCTAAATCTAAATCAAATCAAAATAAGAGAGATGAAGTTAAAGATGTTAGAGCAATGACGCGTTTTAGAATTCCGGAAAGTTATTCGATACAGGATGTAACAAGAGAATATGCAGAATTTATTAATAATATCACGCTCCATTTAGTAAATGGTACCATTAATGAGCATGAATTTAATATTCAATTACCATTAATAAGGAAATGTATTTTAAAAATGAAAAGAGATAATCATGATTCTATTAATGAAATGATTGTGTATAAAATTGTTGGTGGAGATTTAGCTATGGTTAAAAACAGTGGTAATGCACGATTTGAATTTAGACGTATATTAGATACCAACGAAGGTATTGCAGCGTTGCAAGAATATGAATCAACATTACCATGGGGAGTTTATAAGTTTACTCAAGCCATTGCACATAAGTTTGTGATGGGTGTATTCAAACAGCATATGAATCATTTAGCTAGTTATGAAAAAGATAAACAAGATTCCGTTAATAAAATTTTTACTAATCTTGCTATGACTACTGGTGTAATGTTTGGTGCATGTGTTGGTACAAGAATCTACAATAAAGTTTTAGCTAAAAAATAATGTACTTTATATATATTTAAAAGTTTTCGATGGAAACGCAATGAAGTTCTCTCTATCGAAAGCTTTTTTAGTCTAAATAGTTGAATATTACGCATTAAGACTGATAAAATTTTAAATATTTTATTATAGAATAATCATTAATCATAGCTTTTTTAAATTGAAAGAGAGATTTTAAAATTTAGGAGGTGTCCTATGTTTCATGATAATGATGCACATTTTATTAATGGTATCACTTTAAATGTAAGAGATTTACGTACTTTACAACCGTTCTATGAAGAATTATTAGGGTTTAAAAAAGTGGAAGAGACATTAACCGCTGTCAAATATCAAGTTGGAGACAGTCACCATTATATTACTTTAAGAGAGATAAAGTCTGGACGAAATCCTTTATCTCAAGAAGCTGGTTTATTTTATATAGGAATTCAATTATTCAATAAACAACATCTGGCAGATCTAATCGAAAAGTTAAATGATTATGAGTTACCAATTAATGGTGGAGAACAAAATGTATGTACATTTATTTTTGTCGAAGATCCAGAAGGTCATATGTTTAAATTTTATGTTGATAAAGCGATTTCTGATTGGAAACAAGAAAGTGAATGGATTAGACTCAATATTAAGCCGCTCGATGTTTCTTCATTATTACCATATGCATCCACCATCGGATGGCAAGGTTTACCTAATGATAGTAAAATTGGGAATATTAGTTTAAAAACCATTCGATTAAATGAAGTAAGAGAGTATTATTTAAACCATTTTGGACTAGTACCTTCTGCATATTTAGATGATGAATCGTTTTATTTAGCTTCTGAACAATATTATTGTCATCTTTCAATGAATCAATGGAATTCAAAAATAAAGCGAATAGATAATGAACATACTTATGGTTTATCTATCGTTGACTTTCATTATCCAGAAACACATCATATCAATATAAAAGGTCCAGATGGTATCCAGTTTAGATTTAATTTTATAGAGGTAGAGTGATGAAATGAAAAAATGGATTTTTTTAATGGTGTTTGTGTGCATGATATTTACGGCCGGTGCAGTTTTTGATGGTCTAGACAATCAAGATATGACTGAACCTACAATTCATTTTTGGGAAAAAAATCCTATGAAATATAACACATACGCTAAAGGTCAATGTACTTACTATGTATTTGATCGAGTAAAAGAAGACCATCATTTAATAAGTAACCAATGGGGTGACGCTAAACATTGGGCAAATAAGGCTAAGAAACAAGGGTATACAGTCAATGAAAATCCAACTAAGGGTTCTATTTTACATTATCCAAAAGGAAAACATGGACATGTTGCTTATGTAGAACAAGTCAATAATGATGGCTCTTTAATAGTCTCTGATATGAATTTCAGAAAACCTTACGAAATTACAACACGTTTTGTAGATGTTGATCAAGTCGATCAATTTAATTATATTCATCCTAAAAGTAACACAAATATGACATAGAAGATTGTAGCTTTTTTTATGCTAAGTAGTAGGCTATAATGTAGAGTGTTGTCAAAGAGTTGAGGGCTGAATGGAGGCACATGAATGAAAAAGAAATATTATATTGGTTTATCTTTAATAGTAGCCATCGTGATTTTAATTATAGACCAATTAACTAAAAAAATAATTACAGCAACCATGAACATTGGTGATTCTTATGAAGTGATTCCTCATTTTTTAAATATTACATCACATAGAAATAATGGTGCAGCATGGGGGATTTTAAGTGGTAAAATGGGATTTTTCTATATTATTACTCTTATTATTTTAGCTGTACTTATTATATTTTATATTAAAGAAACTAAATATAATGCGTTTATGCAAGTTGCAATTAGCTTATTATTTGCTGGTGCATTAGGTAACTTTATCGATCGTTTATTCAATGGTGAAGTTGTTGATTTCATTGATACAAATATTTTTGGATATGATTTTCCAATTTTTAATATCGCAGATTCAAGCTTAACAATTGGTGTTATTTTTGTCATTATTGCATTGGTTAAGGATGCAACTAAAAAAGAATAGGAGGGCACGTAGTGGAAACGTATGAATATAAAATAGAAGACGAAGCACTCGTAGGTCAGCGTATTGATAAATTATTATCTGATTTCAATAGTGAGTGGTCTAGAAGTCAACTTCAAGATTGGATTAAAAATGATTTAGTCACTGTTAATGGTAAAATAATCAAATCAAATTATAAAGTTAAATTAAATGATGAGATTCAAGTGACTGAAAAAGAAGTGGTTGAAGCCGATATTTTACCGGAGAACCTCAATTTAGATATTTATTATGAAGATGAAGATGTAGCCATTGTTTATAAACCTAAAGGCATGGTTGTACACCCTTCACCAGGTCATTATACAGGTACATTAGTTAATGGGTTAATGTATCAAATTAAAGATTTATCAGGTATCAATGGAGAGATACGTCCTGGTATTGTTCATCGTATTGATAAAGATACGTCTGGTTTACTTATGGTAGCTAAAAATGATATAGCACATCGTGGTCTAGTAGAACAACTTATGGATAAAACAGTAAAGCGTAAGTATACAGCTTTAGTACATGGTAATATCCCTCATGATTATGGAACAATTGATGCTCCAATAGGCAGAAACAAAAAAGACCGTCAATCTATGGATGTTGTTGATGATGGAAAAGAAGCAGTGACTCATTTTAATGTAATAGAACATTTCAATGACTATACATTAATTGAATGTCAATTAGAAACAGGTCGTACTCATCAAATTCGTGTTCATATGAAATATATTGGGTTCCCACTTGTTGGAGATCCTAAATATGGTCCTAGAAAAACATTAGATATTGGTGGACAAGCTTTACATGCTGGAGTTATTGGTTTTGAACATCCTGTCACTCATGAATATATTGAACGTCATGCTGAGTTACCTCAAGAGTTTCAATCGCTATTAGAAGATATTCGATTAAGAGAATCATAAAATTAGAGAACAAAGTCGTAAATTAAAAGAAAGCATATTGACTTATGAACTAAAAAGATTTAAGCTAATAACAGTTAAAATTAAACAAAACAGTGTCTTTTAAAAAGAGTCCAGAGAGGCTCAAAAGACAGGGTGACTAATGATATAAATATGATTAACTTTAATTGTTCGATTGTTATCAGACGAATCATATAAAATATTTTTATATACATTAAACCTCATGTCTTTGTAAAAGGCATGAGGTTTTTTCTTTTAAGAGGTGTAATCATGTCAGAACGTATTATTATGGACGAAGCAGCTATACAACGTACTGTTACACGTATAGCACATGAAATTCTAGAATATAATAAAGGAACTGAACAACTTGTTCTTTTAGGTATTAAAACAAGAGGCGAATTTTTAGCACGTCGTATTCAAGAAAAAATTAAACAAATTGAACATCATGTAGTTCCAACAGGTACGATTGACATTACTCATTTTAGAGATGATATTGAAAACTCGAAAAAGCCTATCACTAAAGATGCCATTGAAATTGATCAAGATGTTACAGATAAGATAGTGATCATTATTGATGATGTACTTTATACTGGACGAACAGTTAGAGCATCTTTAGATGCAATTTTATTACATTCTCGACCTATAAAAATTGGCCTCGCTGCCCTTGTGGATCGTGGCCATCGTGAACTGCCAATTAGAGCAGACTTTGTTGGAAAGAATATACCTACTGCAAAAGATGAAGCAGTATCTGTTTATCTTGAAGAAATAGATGATAGAAATGCAGTAGTAATTGAATAACTAACCTTTTAAACCAGTACGAGAGACTGAAAAAGGTAAAGTATTTAATGGTGAGCGTGTAATGTATTTATTAATTGGATAGATGATATGTCTCACTTAAATTAAATACTTTTCCTATGTCATGTTATAAAAAACTTAAAGAAGCTTTTTATAATATTTCATTAATTTATTTTAGTCTCTTTACCATAGTGTAAAGAGACTTTTTTAGAAAGGAAGAACATTTCATGGAAAATGAGCAAATGTTTGAACGTACTGTCAAACCAGTACTAGATGTAAAAGATAAACCAAAACCAGCACAATGGGCGTTTTTAAGCTTACAACATCTATTTGCAATGTTTGGTTCAACTGTCCTTGTTCCATTTTTAACAGGGTTACCTATTTCTGCAGCATTATTAGCATCTGGGATAGGAACATTACTATATATATTAATTACTAAAGCAAAGATACCTGCCTATTTAGGTTCAAGCTTTGCATTTATTACTCCAATTATTACGGGGTTAAGTACACACAGTTTAGGAGATATGCTTGTCGCATTATTCGCTAGTGGCGTAATGTATATCGTTATTGGTATCTTCATAAAATTAAGTGGTACCGGTTGGTTGATGCATCTTTTACCACCAGTTGTTGTTGGTCCAGTTATTATGGTCATTGGTTTAAGTCTCGCACCAACAGCAGTAAACATGGCAATGTATGAGAATTCAGGAGATATGAAGGGTTACAATTTAAGCTATTTATTAGTAGCATTAGTAACTTTACTAGTAACTATTATTGTTCAAGGATTCTTTAAAGGCTTCCTTTCTCTTATTCCTGTGTTAATAGGAATTATTGTAGGTTATATTGTGTCAATTTTTGTAGGCATTGTTAATTTCAAACCAATTGCTAAAGCCAGTTGGCTAGATTTTCCAGATATATATTTACCATTTAAAGATTATGTTCCATCGATACATATCGGACTTATTTTAGTCATGTTGCCTATAGTATTTGTAACAGTCAGTGAACATATTGGCCATCAAATGGTAATTAATAAAATTGTAGGACGTAATTTCTTTGAAAATCCAGGTTTACATCGTTCAATTATAGGTGATGGTGTTTCAACAATGTTCGCTAGTATTATTGGAGGACCGCCTAGTACAACTTATGGCGAAAATATTGGTGTACTCGCAATTACAAAAATATATAGTATCTATGTCATTGGTGGCGCAGCAGTGATTGCAATTATCTTATCATTTATAGGTAAGTTCTCAGCTTTAATTTCATCAATTCCTACACCAGTTATGGGTGGTGTATCTATCTTATTATTCGGTATTATTGCAGCAAGTGGACTTAGAATGTTGGTAGAAAGTCGTGTTGATTTTGCTAGTAATCGTAATTTAGTTATTGCATCAGTAGTACTAGTAGTTGGTATTGGAAATTTACTTATCAATTTAAAAAGTCTTGGTGTGAACCTACAAATTGAAGGCATGGCTTTAGCAGCATTATCAGGAATCATATTAAATCTTATTTTGCCAAAAGAAAAAGAAGAATCAGACATTAAATAAAAGAGGATCTTTTAGGAGGCAGGTCATGAAAAATTTATTTTCAATGGAATATTTAACAAACGACGATATTTTTAATCTTATTCAAACAGCGAGTCGTTTTAAATCAGGAAAAGAAATTGTCCCTCAGTATGAAGGAAAATATGTATCTAACTTATTCTTTGAAAATTCAACACGTACAAAATGCAGTTTTGAAGTAGCTGAACTTAATCTTGGATTGAAACAAGTTAACTTTGAAACAAGCACTTCTTCAGTACAAAAAGGAGAATCACTTTATGACACTTGTAAAACGTTAGAGAGTATTGGCGTCAATTTATTAGTCATTAGACATCCTCAAAATGCATATTACGAAGAACTAGAAAATTTAAATATTCCGATTGCAAATGCTGGAGATGGTAGTGGTCAGCATCCTACTCAAAGCTTATTGGATATAATGACGATTTATGAAGAATACGAAACGTTTGAAGGATTAAATATTTTAATATGTGGAGATATTAAAAATTCTCGTGTAGCAAGAAGTAATTATACAAGTTTAACCTCACTTGGCGCTAAAGTAATGTTCTCAAGTCCTAATGAATGGGTAGATGAAACATTAGATGCTCCCTATGTAAATATTGATGATGTGATTGATAAAGTTGATATCATTATGCTTTTAAGAGTTCAACATGAAAGACATGGTATTACTGATGAAGCAAACTTTAAAGCTGATCATTATCATGAACAATATGGGTTAACTAAAGAAAGGTATCGTCGTTTAAAAGATGATGCGATAGTGATGCATCCTGCTCCAGTAAATCGTGGCGTAGAAATCGATAGTGAACTAGTTGAAGCACCTAAGTCAAGAATCTTTAAACAAATGGAAAATGGAATGTATTTAAGAATGGCTGTAATAGATAAACTTTTATCAAGAAAAGGAGAATAATTATGAAACTTATAAAAAATGCTAAAATTTTAGACAATGGTGAACTTAAATCAACGTCAATTTTAATTGATGGACAATATATCAAGGAAATGAATGAAAATATTAATATTGATGAAGGTACTGAAGTCATTGATGCAAATGGTCAGTTTGTAGCACCAGGACTAGTAGATGTGCATGTACATTTAAGAGAACCAGGTGGAGAACATAAAGAAACAATTGAAACTGGAACAAAAGCAGCTGCACGTGGAGGATTTACAACAGTATGTCCTATGCCTAATACACGTCCTGTACCTGATACAGTAGAACACATGGATCAGTTGCAATCATTAATTAAAGAAAATGCACAAGTCCGTGTCTTGCCTTATGCATCAATTACAATTCGTCAAGCTGGTAAAGAGCATGTTGATTTTGAAGCACTTTCAAAAGAGGGTGCATTTGCATTTACAGATGATGGTGTAGGTGTTCAGGAGTCAGCAATGATGTATGAAGCGATGCAACAAGCTGCAAAATTAAATAAAGCAGTTGTTGCTCATTGTGAAGATAATAGCTTAATTTATGGTGGTGCAATGCATCAAGGTAAACGTAGTGAAGAATTAGGTATTCCTGGCATTCCAAACATTTGTGAATCTGTACAAATTGCACGAGACGTTTTATTAGCAGAAGCAGCAAATTGTCACTATCATGTGTGCCACGTTTCAACAAAAGAAAGTGTAAGAGCAATTCGTGATGCTAAAGCAGCAGGCATTCATGTTACTGCTGAAGTGACACCACATCATCTGTTATTAACTGAAGATGATGTTCCAGGTGATAATGCCATTTTTAAAATGAATCCACCATTAAGAAGTAAAGAAGATAGAGATGCATTATTAGAAGGATTACTAGATGGTACCATTGATTGTATTGCTACAGATCACGCGCCTCATGCCAAAGAAGAAAAAGCTCAGCCAATGACAAAAGCACCATTTGGTATTGTAGGAAGTGAAACAGCCTTCCCATTATTATATACTCATTTTGTTAAAAATGGAGACTGGTCATTACAACAACTTGTTGATTACTTAACAATTAAACCAGCACAAATATTTGATTTACCTTATGGAAAATTAGAAGAAGGCAGCTATGCAGACTTAACAATCATCAATTTAGATGAAGAAAGAGAAATTCGTGGTGAAGACTTCTTATCTAAAGCAGATAATACACCATTTATAGGATATAAAGTATATGGTAACCCTGTTTTAACAATGGTTGAGGGTGAAGTTAAATTTAAGGAGGACAAGTAAAATGTTTGAACGTAGATATCTCGTATTTGAAGATGGTTCATATTATGAAGGATATAAATTAGGGTCAGATCAATTATCAATCGGTGAAATTGTATTTAATACAGCGATGACTGGATATCAAGAAACGATTTCTGATCCATCATATACTGGTCAAATTGTTACATTTACTTATCCTTTAATTGGAAATTATGGTATTAATAGAGACGATTTTGAATCACTTACACCTACATTAAATGGGGTAGTGGTTAAGGAAGCAAGTACGCATCCAAGTAATTTTAGAAAACAAAAAACATTACATGAAGTGCTTGTTCAATATCAAATTCCTGGTATTTCAGGGGTAGATACACGCAGTATTACTAGAAAAATTAGAAAATATGGTGTATTAAAAGCAGGATTTACTGACAATAAAGAGGAAATTGAATCACTTGCAGCTAACTTAAAAACTGCAGAATTACCTCGTGATGAGGTAACTACTGTGTCAACAAAAACACCGTATGTATCAACAGGCTCAGATTTAAGCGTCGTGTTATTAGACTTTGGTAAAAAGCAAAATATTGTTAGAGAGCTTAATTCAAGAGGATGTAATGTTACTGTAGTACCTTATGATACTTCAGCAGAGGAAATATTAGCAATGTCACCAGATGGTGTCATGCTTTCAAATGGACCTGGAGATCCAGAAGAAGTTAATGTTGCCTTAGATATGATTAAAGGTGTTTTAGGAAATATACCATTCTTTGGCATTTGTCTTGGTCATCAGTTATTTGCATTATCTCAAGGTGCCAAAGCATTTAAGATGAAGTTCGGACATCGTGGTGCGAATCATCCTGTAAAAGATTTACGCACAGGTAAAGTAGATATCACAAGTCAAAATCACGGTTATGCTATTGATAAAGACTCATTAGAAAATACAGATTTAGAAGTGACACATATTGCTTTAAATGATGGTACGGTTGAAGGATTAAGACATAAAACATTACCAGCCTTTTCAGTGCAATATCATCCAGAGGCAAGACCAGGCCCAAGTGACTCAAATTACTTATTTGATGAGTTCTTAGACATGATGAGAGATTTTAAAGATAATAAAAAGGAGAGTAAAACGAATGCCTAAACGTGACGATATTAAAACGATTTTAGTAATTGGTTCAGGTCCTATTATTATTGGACAAGCTGCAGAATTTGACTATGCTGGAACACAAGCGTGTCTTGCTTTAAAAGAAGAAGGATACCGTGTTATTTTAGTAAACTCAAATCCTGCAACCATTATGACTGATAAAGAAATTGCAGATAAAGTATATATTGAACCTTTAACTCATGACTTTATTGCACGTATCATTCGTAAAGAACAACCTGATGCATTATTACCTACATTAGGTGGACAAACAGGTTTAAATATGGCAATACAATTACATGATAGCGGTGTATTAAAAGCAAATAATGTAGAGTTATTAGGTACAAAATTAGAATCTATACAACAAGCAGAAGATAGAGAATTATTCCGATCATTGATGAATGAATTAGATGTTCCGGTACCTGAAAGTGATATAGTAAATACTGTAGAACAAGCATTTGCATTCAAAGAACAAGTAGGATATCCATTAATTGTACGTCCTGCCTTTACAATGGGGGGTACTGGTGGTGGTATCTGTCATAATGATGAAGAATTAAAAGAAGTTGTAAGTAATGGATTACATTATAGTCCAGCGACTCAATGTTTAATTGAAAAATCAATAGCAGGATATAAAGAAATTGAATATGAAGTGATGCGTGATAAAAATGACAATGCCATTGTAGTATGTAATATGGAAAATATTGACCCAGTAGGTATCCATACCGGAGATTCAGTTGTTGTAGCTCCTAGTCAGACACTATCAGATGTTGAATACCAAATGTTACGTGATGTATCGCTTAAAGTGATTCGTGCTTTAGGTATTGAAGGTGGTTGTAATGTACAGCTGGCTTTAGATCCATATTCATTAAATTATTACATTATTGAAGTTAATCCACGTGTGTCTCGTTCATCTGCACTAGCATCAAAAGCAACAGGCTATCCAATTGCTAAATTAGCGGCTAAAATTGCGGTTGGTTTAACATTAGATGAGATGCTAAATCCTATAACTGGAACATCTTATGCTGCGTTTGAACCAACACTTGATTATGTCATTTCAAAAATTCCACGTTTCCCATTTGATAAATTCGAAAAAGGTGAACGTGAATTAGGAACACAAATGAAGGCTACTGGTGAAGTGATGGCTATTGGTCGTACATATGAAGAATCATTATTAAAAGCGATTCGTTCATTAGAATATGGTGTCCATCATCTTGGTTTACCAAACGGTGAAAGTTATGACTTAGACTACATTAAAGAACGTATTAGTCATCAAGATGATGAGCGTTTATTCTTTATTGGTGAAGCGATTCGACGTGGCACATCATTACAAGAAATTCATGAAATGACTAAAATTGATTATTTCTTCTTAAATAAATTCCTTAATATTATTCATATTGAACATGAACTTAAAGCGCATCCAGGAGACTTAGAATATCTTAAATATGCAAAAGATTATGGTTTCAGTGATAAAGTGATTGCTCATCGCTTTGATATGACTGAAGAAGAAGTATATCAATTACGTCAAGATAATGATATTAAACCTGTGTATAAAATGGTAGACACGTGTGCAGCAGAATTTGAATCATCTACACCATACTATTACGGAACATATGAAACAGAAAATGAATCTATAGTTACAGATAAAGAGAAAATTTTAGTATTAGGTTCTGGACCAATACGTATCGGACAAGGTGTAGAGTTTGATTATGCGACAGTGCATGCAGTTTGGGCAATTCAAAATGCCGGATATGAAGCAATCATTGTTAATAATAATCCAGAGACAGTATCAACAGACTTTTCAATTTCAGATAAATTATATTTTGAACCGCTAACTGAAGAAGATGTAATGAATATCATTAATTTAGAGCAACCTAAAGGTGTAGTAGTTCAATTTGGTGGTCAAACAGCAATCAATTTAGCTGATAAATTAGCTAAACATGGTGTGAAAATCTTAGGAACATCATTAGAAGATTTAAATCGTGCAGAAGATAGAAAAGAATTTGAAGCACTTTTAAGAAAAATTGATGTGCCACAACCTAAAGGTAAAACAGCCACTTCTCCTAAAGAAGCATTAGAAAATGCACGTGAAATTGGTTATCCAGTAGTTGTACGACCTTCTTATGTATTAGGTGGCCGTGCCATGGAAATTGTAAATAGTGATGCAGAATTAGAAGACTATATGGAACAAGCTGTTAAAGCAAGTCCAGAACATCCAGTATTAGTGGATAGATATTTAACAGGTAAAGAAATAGAAGTCGATGCAATTTCTGATGGTGAAACAGTTATTATTCCGGGTATTATGGAGCACATTGAACGTGCAGGTGTTCATAGCGGTGATTCAATTGCAGTGTATCCACCACAAACATTGAGCGATGAAGAAATAAATACACTCGAAGATTATACAATTAAATTAGCTAAAGGATTAAACATTGTGGGTCTCATCAATATTCAATTCGTTATTGCACATGATGGTGTGTATGTATTAGAAGTTAACCCACGTGCAAGTCGTACAGTGCCTTTCTTAAGTAAAATTACTGATATTCAAATGGCACAACTTGCCATGCAAGCGATAATGGGCACAAAACTTAAAGATTTAGGCTATCAACAAGGTATTCAACCATATTCAGAGGGTGTGTTTGTTAAAGCACCGGTATTTAGTTTTAATAAATTAAAAAATGTTGACGTGACACTTGGACCTGAAATGAAATCTACCGGTGAAGTGATGGGTAAAGATTTAACACTTGAAAAAGCTTTATATAAAGGTTTAACAGGTAGTGGTGTAGAAGTAAAAGATCATGGTACCGTATTAATGACAGTAAGTGATAAAGATAAAGAAGAAATCGTTGATATTGCGCACCGTTTAAATGAAGTAGGTTATAAAATCTTAGCTACACAAGGTACTGCACAAAAATTAGAAGCGCACAATATCCCTGTTGAAGTTGTTGGTAAAATCGGTGGAGAAGATGATTTATTAACACGTATCCAAAATGGGGATGTACAAATTGTTATTAACACAATGACAAAAGGTAAAGAAGTTGAAAGAGATGGCTTCCAAATTCGACGTACTACTGTAGAAAACGGAGTGCCATGTTTAACTTCATTAGATACTGCAAGTGCATTAACAAATGTCATTGAAAGTATGACATTTTCAATGAGAAATATGTAATGCCGTAATTATAAGCGACTTATGTGTTAACTTGCTTTATGTTTAAGCACAAGTCGCTTCTTTTTAAAATAAAAGTGAGTTATTTAAAGGAGTTTAATGAATGAGAGATTTACCAATTATAGCTTTAGATTTTGATTCTGAGGATCATGTTCTTGATTTTTTAGATCAATTTGATGAACCACTTTTTGTAAAAGTAGGAATGGAATTATATTATCAAACTGGACCAGCTTTAATTAAGAAAATAAAAGAACGTGGACATGATATATTTTTAGACCTTAAGTTACACGATATTCCTAATACAGTTCAAAAAGCTATGGAGGGTTTAGGTAAGTTAAATGTTGATTTAGTTAACGTGCATGCTGCTGGTGGAACTGAAATGATGAAACATGCTGTAAAAGGGTTACGTAAATATAATGAAACTACTAAAATAATAGCAGTGACTCAATTAACATCAACGACTGAAGAAATGCTACATCAAGAACAAAATATCCAAACGTCTATTGAAGAAGCAGTGTTGAATTATGCAAAATTAGCGCAGGAGTCAGGATTAGATGGCGTAGTATGTTCACCATTAGAAGCTAAATTACTGACAAAGTCTCTAGGTTCTGACTTTTTAAAGGTGACGCCTGGTATCAGACCTAAAGGTGCAGCGGTGAATGATCAAAAACGTATTACAACTCCAGAAGACGCGAAACAATTAGGTTCAACTCACATTGTAGTGGGTCGTCCAATAACTCAAAGTGAGCATCCACAAGAGAGTTATACAAAAATAAAGGAAAGTTGGTTAAGTTAATATGTCAAAACACATAGCAAAATCATTATTAGATATTGAAGCAGTAAGTTTATCACCCAATGACTTATTCACATGGAGTTCAGGCATAAAATCACCTATCTATTGTGATAATCGTATTACATTAGGTTACCCTAAAGTACGTCAAGACATTCGTGATGGATTAAGTGAACTTATTACAGAACATTTTGATAATGTAGAGGTTATTTCAGGAACAGCAACTGCTGGTATTCCACATGCTGCTTATATTTCTGAAAAACTAAACTTACCAATGAACTATGTACGATCTAAAAGTAAAAGTCATGGTAAACAAAATCAAATTGAAGGCGCACAAAGTAAAAATAAAAAAGTCGTTGTCGTGGAAGATTTAATTTCAACAGGGGGATCGTCAATTACTGCAGTGGAAGCTTTAAGAGAAGCAGGGGCTGAAGTCGTAGGTGTAGTTGCAATCTTTACTTATGGTCTAGCTAAAGCAGACGACATGTTCAAACAAGCGAATCTACCATTCTATACGCTAAGTAATTATAATGAACTTATTGAAGTAGCTAAAGAAGAAGGCAAAATTTCAGAAAATGATATTCAAACATTAGTGGATTGGCGCGATAATCTCTAAGTTTCGCTTAAAGGGTGATAAAGTTGTCTAAAGACAAAGATAATAATGCATTTTATAATCAGTTAAAACATGTGAATCAATTTTTATACAGTGAAAAAGAATTTAAACAAACAGCACATGTGTTAACTATTAAAGAAAGTATTAAACATATGCATCACGCACAAATGGAATCTTTTGAGCATACAAGTGACTTCTTTAAAAAAGCCAAAGCACGTTTACGTCAAAAAGATAAAATCTAAATATAGAAAGAAAGATACATATAAATATGAATCAACATATTTATATGTATCTTTTTATATCAATCTATAATTAACTTAACGTATAAAGATTTTAATTAACACCCATCCGATTAATAAAACGATGACCATTGCTAATAGTGGTAGAATATAATGCATCATATTAAATGCCTCCTATTATACTTTTATTTAATTTTAACTGTTTATGGAAAGTTTTCAAAATTAAAGCTACTTTTAATTCAAAGTTCTTAATAGCTAACTTTTTATTATTTTTAAAAATAGTTTAAAATAGACATTAATTATAAATTATAGGAGGATTACAATGGAAATACCTAAAGTAACACCATTTTTAATGTTTAATAATCAAGCTGAAGAAGCAGTCAATTTATATACAAGCTTATTTAAAAACAGTGAGATTTTAACAATGGTAAAATACGGAGAAGATGGTCCTGGAGAACCTGGGACAGTTCAACATTCTATTTTCACATTAAATGGTCAAGTATTCATGGCGATAGATGCCGATAATGGTGAAGAATTACCAATGAATCCTTCCATCTCTTTATATATCACTGTTGAAGATGCTATGGAAATGGAACGTTTATTTAATGGTCTAAAAAAAGAAGGTGCTATACTGATGCCTAAAACTTCTATGCCACCATTTCGTGAGTTTGCATGGGTGCAAGATAAATTTGGAGTAAGTTTCCAACTTGCATTACCAGAAAAATAGACACTATGATATATAAAATCCGTAGATGACTTAAAAAAAGCATCTACGGATTTTTATTTTTTTAATTTTTATCCTGCTTCATACGCTGGATTTGGTCATAATCAGGTGTTGCATATAACGTTTTTTGATTATCATATGTGACAAATCCTGGTTTAGCGCCAGAAGGTTTATGGACATTTTTGATTTCTGTATAGTCTACCGGTATCTGACCAGAATTTCCAGCTTTAGAGAAATATCCCGCAAGCATTGCTGCCTCTTTTATCGTAGTCTCACTCGGTGCATCATTTAAAATGACAACATGCGAACCTGGAATATCTTTAGTATGGAACCATATATGTGATTTTTGAGCTTTACGATTTGTTAAATAATCATTTTGCTTGTTATTTTTACCTACTAAAATCGTGTCTCCATCTGAAGAGATATATGTTTGTAAATGGATTTTATCTTGTTTTTTCTTTTTAGTATTTTTACGTTGTTTCATAAATCCTTGTTCTGCCAATTCATCACGAATGTCATCAATTTCATCAACTGTAATATGTTCTAATTGCTGTTCAATATTGGCAAAATAGTCAATATTTTCACGTGTAAGAGCAATTTGAAGATCGAGTTCTTTTTCTCGTGTCTTCATTCGATTATATTGCTTATAGTAGTATTGAGCATTCACAGATGGTGATTTAGTAGGGTCTAATGGAATCGTTACTTCTTCATTAGTATAATAATTTAGAACGTTTATAGACGCGTCACCTTGTTGAATACGATAAATATTAGCAGTAATGAGTTCACCGTATAATTGTTGTGTGTCTTTATCTTTAGCACTTTCGTATTCGTCTATAAGTTTACTTAACTTGTGTTGATATTTTTGTAATTGTTGTTGTACGAAGCGTACTAGATCATTCGCACGTTGTTTTACACGTTCTCGCTCACCTCTAGCATCATAATAACGATCTAATAAATCATGTAACGAATCATAGATAACAATATCATCCGAGAATTGTTTTAATTTCATAAAATAGAAATCTTCTTTACCTGTTTCATGATTTTTATGAAATACTGGTACGGGTACTTTTAATGTTTGGTCAATCACTTCTTCAAAAGCTTGAGGAAGAGTATCTTGATTCATAAATTGGTAACGATTTGTAATTTCATTTGTAATTAGAGGACTAAAGCCTTCAAACGCATTGAGTAATTGTTTAGCAATTTTTCCGGCATTAAAGTCAACGAATTTGAGCACCTCATCACTTGAAATATCATATGGATTTCGTTTGTTTTGAGTAGGAGGAGCTTCATATTTGAAACCAGGCATCACTGTACGATACTGATTTGTATTTGGCGTCAAGTGTTTAAAGCCTTCTATAATTTTATATTGATCATCTACTAGTATTAAATTACTATGTTTACCCATGATTTCCAATATCACTGTTCGATATATCGTATCGCCAATTTCATCTTTACTTTCAATGTCAATTTCTACTCTACGATCATTACCGATTTGTCGTATTGATTTAACAATACCTCCCTCTAAATGCTTACGAAAGACACGTGCAAACATTGGTGGGTCAAAGGGATTGTCGTACTTTTTATTGGTGAGATGCATTCTTGAAAAATTGGGATGAATAGATAACAATAGATGATGGTTTTTACGATTTTGACGAATAATCATAATGATTGTGTCATTTTCTGGTTGATTAATTTTGTGAATTCTACCTGTTACTAAAAATTGTAGTGATTCTATTATCTTTTTTGTAAATAAGCCATCATAAGCCATAATTTTTTCCACCTTCAGTTTTGTCATTCATTATATTGTAACATGGTAACAATAGAGCGTCATGAGTTAAGTTTATCCTAGTACACTCTATACAACGTAAACAACAATGTGATATCATATTTAAATAATAGAAGAATAGCTTAGAGAGGTCGTAAGGCATGGATAATGAAAAAGGATTACTAATTGTTCTTTCAGGTCCTTCAGGAGTAGGTAAAGGAACTGTTCGTAAAGAGATATTTGACGATCCAACTACATCATATAAATACTCAATCTCGATGACTACGCGTCAAATGCGAGAAGGAGAAGTTAACGGTGTAGATTACTTTTTTAAAACGAAAGAAGAATTTGAAGCATTAATTCAAGAAGATCAATTTATTGAATATGCCGAATATGTAGGAAATTACTATGGGACACCCGTACAATATGTTAAAGATACAATGGCTGAAGGTCATGATGTGTTTTTAGAAATTGAAGTTGAAGGTGCGAAACAAGTAAGAAAAAAATTTCCTGACGCATTATTTATCTTTCTTGCACCGCCAAGCTTAGATCATTTGAAAGAACGTCTTATTGGTCGCGGTACAGAAACAGATGAAAAGATTCAAAGTAGGGTAAATGAAGCACGTAAAGAAGTAGAAATGATGAATCTTTACGATTATGTCGTTGTTAATGATGAAGTTCATTTGGCTAAAGAAAGAATTCAATCAATTGTAGAAGCCGAGCACTTAAAAAGAGAACGCGTTGAAGCGATATATAGAAAAATGTTATTGGAGGCAAAGAAATAATGTTAAACCCACCGTTAAATCAATTACAATCACAAATTAATTCAAAATATTTAATTGCAACAACAGCTGCTAAACGTGCACGTGAATTAGACGAAAAGCCTGAAACTGCATTACTAAATGGTTATCATTCAGCAAAACCTGTGGGTGAAGCACTAGAAGAAATTGCAAGCGGAAAAATTTCACCTGTTGTACCTGAAGAGTTTCAAGCATAAATAAAATTATTTCGTTATCAGTTAAGTTGTTGTTCTGAAATATAAGTTACCATGTGTTTCAGACTTTTAAACATTTTTGCAATCTCTGATTCAATTGAAAATGTACTTATATAAGCGTTTTTAGAATCAGTTAATCTTGCGGGAGTAGAACAGTGAATTAAAAATCTGTTCTACTCCCGTGTTTTTAGTTTTTCATCTTAGTTGTGTATAATAAATTTAAAAGTGAAGACTATAAATATAACTAAAGGAGTCGAATCATGAAGAACATTCTATTAGCTGTTACAGGAGGCATTGCTGCTTATAAAGCAATTGATTTAACTAGTAAACTTACGCAAGCGAATTATGATGTAAGAGTAATGCTCACTGATCATGCACAAGAATTTGTTACACCTTTAGCCTTTCAAGCCATTAGTAGAAACCCTGTATATACCAATACATTTATTGAAGAAAACCCTGAAGACATTCAACATATAGCATTAGGTGATTGGGCAGACTGTATCGTTGTTGCACCTGCTACTGCTAATACTATTGCCAAATTAAGTGTAGGTATTGCTGATGATATCGTCACATCAACGCTACTTGCTACAGAAACCCCTAAATTTATTGCTCCAGCTATGAATGTTCATATGTATGAAAATAAACGTACGCAACATAATATTTCTGTATTAAAAGACGATGAATATCATTTTATTGAACCTGGAGATGGTTTTTTAGCATGTGGGTACATTGCAAAGGGACGTATGGAGGAACCTCTTCAAATTGTCAAAATCATAAATGATTATTTTAAAGATAAGAATGAACTATCACACATATCTCATACTTCTTTTGAAGGGAAACATGCTTTAGTTACTGCAGGTCCTACAATTGAAGTAATTGATCCAGTAAGGTTTGTATCTAATCGTTCCTCTGGAAAAATGGGATATGCAATTGCAGAAGCTTTAGCTAAAAGAGGTGCAAAGGTGACGCTTGTGGCAGGACCAACGCAACTTGATAATCCAGAGAATGTAGAAGTCATTCATGTAGAAAGTGCAGAAGAAATGTTTAATGCAGTTACAAGTCGATATGAAGAACAAGATATTGTTGTTAAAGCAGCAGCCGTCTCAGATTATACGCCGGCTGATGTATTGAATCATAAAATGAAAAAACAAGATGGCAATCTTTCTGTCACTTTTAAGCGAACAAAGGACATTTTGAAATATTTAGGTGAACATAAAACACATCAATATTTGGTCGGATTTGCAGCTGAAACCCAAAATATTAATGCTTATGCACAAGATAAATTAAAACGTAAAAATGCGAATGTCATTATTTCGAATAATGTAGGAGATCAGACCATTGGATTTCAATCTGATGATAATGAACTCACTATGCATTTTAAAGATGGACAACGTATTAATATAAAAAAAGGAAAGAAAGTGCAACTTGCACAACAAATTTTAGATGAACTGGAAACTAGGTGGCAATAATGATTGCGAAGGTCATTGTAGATATTCCTTCTAAGAGTGTTGATTTTAAATTCGATTATCTCGTACCTGACCATTTAAAAGATTTTATAAAAGTGGGTGTAAGAGTTGTTGTACCGTTTGGTCCACGTACTATTCAAGGATATGTTATGGATATACAACAACAACCAAGTGAAGATGTCAATATAGATAAATTGAAACCAATTAAAGAAATTAGAGATATTCGACCAGAATTAACACCTGAACTTATCCAATTAAGTGAATGGTTGAGTCATTATCATATTTCAAAACGCATTTCTGTGTTAGAGGCAATGCTTCCAAGCGCGATTAAAGCAAAATACACTAAAGTATTTAAAATAGTCCGTCACAATGATATTGAAGAAGATATATTAAAATATTTTGATAACAACGGATATTATAAGTATAAAGATGCGCAAAAAAATAATCATTTAAATATATTAAACCGTTTACTTGAACAACATTTAATAGAAGAAGAAACCATATTATCTCAACATACAAAAAGAAAAACACAGCGTGCAGTACGAGTTGTTGAAGGATACAATCCAGATGATATATTAGCTTTACTAGAAAAGAAATTAAAACAATATGATGTGTATGCTTATCTTTTAGAAGAACATCATAGAAATGTATTTTTAAAAGAACTTGAAGAAATGGGGTTTTCTAAATCAAGTATAGAGGGTCTCGTCAAAAAAGGTTTCCTTGAAAAATATGATGCTGAAATTGAACGAGATCCTTTTGCAAATCGTATCTTTGAAAAAGAAGAAAAACGAATGTTAACCCCTGATCAAAATAACGCATTTCAACAAATTAAAGAAAAAATAGATCACAACGCACAACGTACATTTTTATTACACGGCATCACAGGTTCAGGTAAAACTGAAGTCTACTTGCAAGCCATTGAAGAAGTATTAAAAAAAGATGAACAAGCCATGATGCTTGTTCCAGAAATTGCGCTGACACCACAAATGGTTTTACGCTTTAAGCGACGTTTTGGTGATGATGTAGCTGTCTTACATTCAGGTTTGTCAAATGGTGAACGATATGATGAATGGCAAAAAATTAGAGATGGAAGAGCACGTGTAAGCGTAGGTGCGAGATCAAGTATCTTTGCACCATTTAAAAACTTAGGCATTATTATTATTGATGAAGAACATGAATCAACATATAAGCAAGAAGATTATCCACGTTATCATGCTAGAGACATAGCAGAATGGAGAAGTCAATTTCATCAATGTCCATTAGTATTAGGAAGTGCGACACCAAGTCTTGAATCTTATGCACGGGCAGAAAAAAATGTATATCAATTACTTACTTTACCTGAAAGAGTTAATCAACAAGCTTTACCTTCAATAGATATCATTGATATGAGAGCAGAACTAAGTTCAGGTAATCGTTCCATGTTCTCAGAAGAATTAAGACAAGCGATTCAAGATAGACTGAATAAAAATGAACAAATCGTTTTATTTTTAAATCGACGGGGTTATGCTTCGTTTATGTTATGTCGAGATTGTGGATATGTTCCACAATGTCCACATTGCGATATTTCGTTAACTTATCATAAGACGACAGACCAACTAAAATGCCACTATTGCGGCTATCAAGACTTGCCTCCTA
Organism: Staphylococcus sp. SUC_1.2; assembly: GCF_026222585.1. Taxonomy (NCBI): domain Bacteria; kingdom Bacillati; phylum Bacillota; class Bacilli; order Caryophanales; family Staphylococcaceae; genus Staphylococcus; species Staphylococcus sp. SUC_1.2. The sequence continues at coordinate 42,124 of NZ_JANJPM010000003.1, forward strand.
ACCTGTGTCCTAATTGTGAAAGCCCGCATATCAGACAGGTTGGTACAGGTACACAAAGGGTAGAAGAAATTTTACAACAAGAATTTGAAGAGGCACGTATTATTCGTATGGATGTAGATACGACGTCAAGAAAAGGTGCACATGAAAAGCTATTGACTGATTTTGAAAAGGGAAAAGGCGATATTTTATTAGGCACACAAATGATTGCAAAAGGTTTAGATTATCCAAATATAACATTAGTTGGTGTGCTTAATGCCGACACAATGTTAAATTTGCCCGACTTTAGAGCGAGTGAAAGAACGTATCAGTTACTTACACAAGTTTCAGGTCGTGCTGGTCGTCATGAAAAACCCGGTAAAGTGATTATTCAAACATATAATCCAACTCATTATGCAATAGAAGATGTTCAAAAAAATGATTATTTAACGTTTTATCATAAAGAAATGCAATTTAGAAAATTAGGTAAATATCCACCTTATTATTATTTAATTAATTTTACTATTGCGCATAAAAATATGAAAAAAGTAATGGAAGCTGCTAAACATGTACATCAAATTTTACTGCAACATCTTTCAGAAAGAGCACTCGTACTTGGACCTTCTCCAGCGGCAATTGCTAGAATTAATAACGAACATCGTTTTCAAATATTGGTTAAATACAAGAGTGAGCCAGAATTAATTCATGCATTACAGTACTTAGATGATTATTATCATGAAGCATATATTAAAGATAAATTATCATTAAAGATTGATATCAATCCTCAAATATTAATGTAAAAAAAGAGTTGCACCGTTTGCGTTTAACTGCGTGGTGTAACTCTTTTTGTATTTACATGTTACATTGTTACGTTTCCATTTTCATCTGCTGGTCTTAGTAATGTCAGAATCGCACTGATGATTGCAATAATATGAGGAATTCCTGTCCAACAGAATAATAAATGAAGAAGACCAGACATCATTTTACCAGCATAAAATTTGTGTACGCCAAAGCCACCTAAAAAGATAGCTAGGATAATGTAAATCACTTTATTGACTTCCATTCTTTATACCTCCTTAGTCTATTTAATATATTAATTGTCTTCATAATTATTTTAGATATGAAAAAAATTAAAAGCAATTAAAGTTATCTGAGAAGAGTGAAGATAAGACTAAGGTCGCATTTTAAATTGAATTACGTTATAATAATATGATGAATTTTTTTCGGGAGGCGTTCTAAGTGGCAATAAAGAAATTAGTTCCATCGACTCATCCTGTTTTATCTAAAAAAGCAAAAAAGATAACAACTTTTGATGAAAATTTAAAACGTTTATTATTAGATATTGAAGACACTTTATATTCTGAAGAAGCATCAGCTTTATCAGCGCCACAAATTGGTGTAAGTCAACGTGTTGCTATAATTGACATGGAAGCAGAAGGACTCTTGCAATTAATCAATCCTAAAATCAAAATAGAATCTAATGAGAAAATCATTGATTTAGAAGGTTCGGTTAATCTTCCTAATGTATTTGGGGAGGTAGAACGTAGTAAAATGATAACTGTAGAAGCAAATGATTTAGAAGGTCACGAGATTGAATTAACTGCTTATGATGATGTGGCTAGAATGATACTGCACATCATTGATCAATTAGATGGTATTCCATTTACCGAACGTGCTACAAAAATATTGACTGAAAAAGAAGTGGAGGCATATTTTGACAATGAGTAAGATAATTTTTATGGGAACACCAGATTTTTCAACAAAAGTACTAGAGATGTTAATCGCTGAACATGAAGTCATCGCAGTAGTTACTCAGCCAGATAGACCAGTAGGACGTAAGCGTGTATTAACCCCTCCTCCTGTAAAGAAAGTGGCAGAAACATACCATATTCCAGTATATCAACCTGAAAAGTTAAAAGATTCTAATGAGTTAAATGAACTTATGGATTTAAATCCTGATTTAATTGTAACGGCAGCATTTGGACAATTATTACCTGACAGTCTATTAAATCTTCCTAAGTTAGGTGCTGTAAATGTACATGCCTCATTATTGCCAAAATATCGCGGTGGAGCACCTATTCACCAAGCCATTATAGATGGTGAAGCACAAACGGGTATTACAATCATGTATATGGTGAAAAAGTTAGATGCAGGTAATATTATTTCTCAAAAGGCCATCGACATTGAAGATGATGATAATGTAGGATCAATGCACGATAAATTAAGCTTTTTAGGTGCAGATTTATTAAAAGAAACATTACCTTCTATTATAGATGGTTCAAATGAAAGTATTCCACAAGATGATTCAAAAGCAACGTTTGCGTCTAATATTAGCAGAGAAGACGAACGTATCGATTGGACTAAAAGCGCTAAAGAGATACACAATCATATTCGCGGATTATCACCATGGCCAGTGGCTTATACAACTATGAATGATAAAAATTTAAAACTATATCAAGCTCATATTGAAAAAGGAAAAAACGGAGAACCAGGTGAAATTATAGAAATCACTAAGACTGCAATTATTGTAGGAACTGGCTCTTTGGATGCTATTGCATTAACAGATATTCAATTATCTGGGAAAAAACGAATGCTTGCTGCTCAATATTTAAGCGGTGTACAAGATTCATTAGTGGGGACTAAATTAGTATGACACAATCAGTAAGAGACCTTGCATTTCATACCATTCAAGATATTTTAAACGATAATGCTTATAGCAATTTAAAAATTAACGAAGTCATTAACCAATATAATATTGCAACTGTCGATAAAGCATTGTTTACAGAATTAGTTTATGGAACAATAAAGCGTAAAATGACTTTAGATTTTTATTTAAAACCCTTTGTTAAGACTAGAATTAAAGGTTGGGTACGTCAATTATTATGGATGAGTTTATATCAATATGTCTTCCTAGATAAAATACCTAATCACGCAATTATAAATGAAGCAGTTAATATTGCTAAACGTCGAGGTGGCCAGCACAATGGGAACATTGTTAATGCTATACTTCGTCACATATTTAAAAGTGACTTACCGACATTGGAAACAATTAAGAATGAAAAGCAACGTATGACGATTGAGTATAGTATACCAAGATGGATTATTGAGCATTGGATTACACATTACGGAATAGAAACGACACATAAGATTGCAAAATCATTTCTAGTACAATCTGCAAGTACAGTAAGAGTGAATACAAGTCGTACGGATGTTGAAACAATAAGTAAGGAGCTTTTACAAGAAGGTTATCATGTGGATATTGATCAACTCATTCCATATTGTTTACACCTTACAGGTAAACCAGTGATTGAATCTCGAGCTTTTAAAGATGGACTTATTTCCATCCAAGATAAAAGTTCAATGTTAGTAGGGTATTTAATGGATGTTCAAAAAGACGATACCATATTAGATGCATGCAGTGCTCCTGGCGGTAAGGCTTGTCATATGGCAGAATTACTAGCATCCACAGGCCATGTAGATGCTACAGATATTTATAAGCATAAAATTGGTTTAATTAAAGAAAATATCAAAAAGTTAAAATTAAAGAATGTGTCCACTTTCGACCATGATGCAACACAACCATATTCAGAACTATATGACAAAATTTTAGTAGATGCACCTTGTAGTGGATTAGGTGTATTAAGACATAAGCCTGAAATTAAATATGTACAATCTAAGGATAGTATTAATGATCTTGTAGAAATTCAATTAAGTATATTAGATAATGTTAAACATAACTTGAAACCAGGCGGTTCACTTATTTATTCAACCTGCACAATTGAACAAATGGAAAATGAAAATGTAATTTATACATTTTTAAAGGAAAATAAAGATTTTGAATTTGAATTGATAACGCATCCTATTACTGGTGAAAAAGTAAAAACACTACAAATTTTGCCACAAGACTTTAATTCAGATGGCTTTTTCATTACTAAAATAAAAAGAAAGGAAAGTTAAGATGATAACTGCTGAAAAAAAGAAAAAAAATAAATTTTTACCAAATTTTGAAAAACAATCAATATATTCGTTAAGATATGATGAAATGCAAAATTGGTTAGTTGAGCACGGACAACAAAAATTTAGAGCTAAACAAATTTTTGAATGGTTATATCAAAAGCGTGTAGACACTATTGATGAGATGACTAATTTATCTAAAGACTTAAGACAATTGTTAAAAGATAACTTTGTTATGACAACGTTAACTACCGTAGTTAAACAAGAAAGTAAAGATGGAACAATTAAGTTTTTATTTGAATTACAAGATGGTTATACTATTGAAACGGTATTAATGAGACACGATTACGGTAATTCTGTATGTGTAACGACTCAAGTTGGCTGTCGAATTGGTTGTACATTTTGTGCTTCAACTTTAGGTGGTTTAAAGCGTAACTTAGAGGCTGGCGAGATTGTATCTCAAGTACTTACAGTTCAAAAAGCACTTGATGCTACTAATGAACGTGTATCACAAATTGTTATTATGGGAATTGGTGAACCCTTCGAAAATTATGATGAAATGATGGACTTTTTAAAAATAGTCAATGATGATAATAGTTTAAACATTGGAGCGCGACATATTACAGTATCAACGTCAGGAATTATCCCACGTATTTATGATTTTGCTGATGAACAAATTCAAATTAATTTTGCAGTAAGTTTACATGCCGCTAAAGATGAAATTCGTTCAAAATTAATGCCAATTAATAGAGCGTATAATGTTGAAAAATTAATGGAAGCAATTAAATATTATCAAGAAAAAACGAATCGTCGAATTACATTTGAATATGGATTGTTTGGAGGCGTAAATGATCAACTTGAACATGCAAGAGATTTAGCATATTTAATTAAAGATTTAAACTGTCATGTAAATCTTATACCAGTCAATCATGTTCCTGAACGTAATTATGTTAAAACACCAAAAGATGATATTTTTAAATTTGAAAAAGAATTGAAACGTTTAGGCATCAATGCAACAATTAGAAGAGAACAAGGCTCAGATATAGATGCAGCATGTGGACAATTAAGAGCTAAGGAACGACAAGTAGAAACGAGGTAATCATCATGCTTAACGCACAGTTTTTCACAGATACTGGACAACATCGAGAAAAGAACGAAGACGCGGGAGGTATATTTTATAACCAAACACATCAACAATTGTTAGTGTTGTGTGATGGAATGGGTGGTCATAAAGCAGGTGAAGTTGCAAGTCAATTTGTTACTAATCAATTACAAGACTATTTTGAAAAAGAAAATTTTATTGAATTAGACCGAGCTGAATCATGGTTAAGTCAAACATTAAAAGATATTAATCTCGAATTATTTGAATATGCTACAACGAATGAAGAATATCGTGGTATGGGCACAACGTGTGTATGTGCCCTCATATTTGATAATAAAATTGTAGTAGCAAATATTGGTGATTCTAGAGCATACGTGATTAATTCAAGAGAAATTGAACAGATTACATATGATCATTCATTTGTTAATCATTTGCTTATGACTGGACAAATTACTGAAGAAGAAGCGTTTAATCATCCTCAACGTAATATAATTACTAAAGTAATGGGTACCGATCGACGAGTAAGTCCTGATATTTTTACAAAACGCATCAGTTACTATAATTATATATTACTTAATTCTGATGGACTGTCAGATTATGTAAGAAATCATGAAATAGAAATGTTAATGAATCAGTCTACATCATTAAATGAACTTGGAGAAGCACTGATACAAGCTGCCTTAGATCATCAATCTAAAGATAATGTGAGTGTACTATTAGCTGAAATTGAGGGTAATAATGTATGAATGGCAAGCTAATTAATGATCGCTATCAACTCTTAGATAAACTTGGTGGCGGAGGAATGAGTATGGTTTATCTTGCTGAAGACACTATACTTGAACGTAAAGTGGCTATTAAAGCAATTTCTATTCCCCAAAGCGAAAAAGATGAAACTATGAAACGTTTCTACAGAGAGGTAAATAGTGCTACACAAATTGTTCATGAAAATATCGTGGAAGTATATGATGTTGAAGAAGATGATGATAATTTCTATCTTATTATGGAATATATTGATGGGCCGACACTATCTGAGTATATACATAGTCATGGTCCATTGAATATAGAAACAGCTATTGATTTTATTAAGCAAATTTTAAATGGAGTAAAACAAGCGCATGAGCAACGTATTATACATAGAGATATTAAACCTCAAAATGTGCTAATTAATAAAGATAAAATCTTAAAAATTTTTGATTTCGGCATCGCAAAAGCGTTAAGTGAGACATCAATGACTCAAACAAATCATGTGCTTGGAACGGTTCAATATTTATCTCCAGAACAAGCTAAAGGAGATAAAACGAATGAAACAACCGATATCTATTCAATTGGTATAGTGTTGTATGAAATGTTAGTTGGTGAACCACCTTTTAGTGGAGAGACAGCTGTAAGTATTGCTATTAAACATATTCAAGAAACGGTTCCTAATATTACTGAAAAATATCCAAATATTCCACAATCTTTAAGTAATGTGGTACTTAAGGCGACTGAAAAAAATCCTAAAGATCGTTATCAAACGATAGAAGAAATGTATAATGATTTGAGTAGTGTGCTTGTTACAAGCAGATTAAATGAAGAAAAGCATACGCGTATAAGTGATACAACTCAAACAGTACCCATTGATAAAAAAGAAATAAAAAATAAACTCGACGAAGAAACTCATAAAAAAGATATAGCGCAAACGATGCAAATTCCTATTATCAATCATCATAAATTTCAAGCAAGCGAAAATAATGTATACACATCTAAACGTAAAAAACGTTCTAAAAAGAAAAAGTTCGCTATTATTTTTATTTTAGCGCTTTTATTATTAAGTTTGATTGGGTTTATCGCTTGGGGCATGCTTAGTGATAAATATACAGAAATGCCTGATTTAACGGGTAAAACTGAAAAAGAAGCAGAAAAAGTATTAAAAGCTTCGCATTTAGAAATAGGACATATATCTAGAGAATATAATGATAACTATCCCGAAAATAAAATTATTAACTCCAATCCTAAAGCAGGAGAACGTGTTAACCAACAAGAAAAAGTAGATGTTGTGTTATCAAAAGGCCCAGAAAAGATAAATATGCCTAATGTGATCGGGATTAAAAAAGAAGATGCTATAAAAAAACTTAAAGATCATAAATTAAATCATGTGACAATTAATCAAGAATATAATAGTCAAATGCCAAAAGGATATATTTTCAAGCAAAATATTAACCCTAATGAATCGGTGAAACTTAACGATCATCATATTGTACTGACTGAATCGTTAGGTGTAAAAAAAGTTTACGTCAAAGACTATGAAAATAAAAACTATCAAAATGCTAAAAAAGAATTAGAGTCGATGGGTCTAAACGTACAAGTTAAGACGACTAATAGTGATACTAAAGATAAGGATATCATTATTTCACAATCTCCAAAGCAGACTGAAGTAAATGAAGGAAGTACAGTAGAATTGATGGTTTCTAAGGGTAAAGATAAAAAAGAAGATTCAAAAAAGGACTCAGATTCTTCTGATGATAAGAAAGATACTCATACGACAAGCGTAAAAAATTATACGGAAACTTATCATATTCCGTATACTGGAAATGATGGAGAAAGTCAAAAGGTAAAGATTTATATTAGAGATAAAAATAATAGTGGTACACAGGTAAGTCAAACATACAATATTCACAAAGATAAGATCATTACTATTCCATTAAAAATTGAACAAGGTGATCCTGCTGGATATACGATTGAAGTAGATGACAATGTTATTGCAGATAAAGATATTGACTACGAATAAATTTCAAATATCAGAACGAGAGTAAGATAGTAATGATAAGTTATGCATCGTTTACTGTTTATACATTAATATATATTTTATGATATAAATGATGTCAATTTAAAAAGACAATTTCTATTGAAATAATATAGAAATTGTCTTTTTAACAACTATAATTTTATTATGTAAAGTTAATTATTTTGAGCGATTTCAATGTCTTTCTATCCTTATCTTTATGATGATGGTATAGAATATATATTATTAATTCTATGTTTGCTATAATAATATAAATATAAATACTTAATTTGAGGTGTTAATTTGGAAACAGGACGTATTGTTAAATTAATTAGTGGAGTATATCAAGTAGATGTAGGTGGAAAAAAATATAATACTAAACCTCGTGGTCTTTTTAGAAAGAAAAAATTTTCTCCTGTAGTAGGAGATATCGTTGACTTTGATATTCAAAATGAAGATGAAGGTTATATTCACCACGTACATGAACGCCACAATGCATTAAAGCGTCCTCCAGTAAGTAATATTGATGGTCTGGTTATTGTAATGAGTGCGGTTGAACCTAATTTTTCAACACAATTGTTAGATAGATTTTTAGTGATTGCACATTCTTACAACTTATCTCCTAGTATATTAGTCACTAAAAAAGATATTGCTAGTGAAACGCAAATCAGTCATATCGAAACATTACTAAATACATATAAGGAAATAGGATATTCTGTTCAATTTGTAGGTAAAGAAACTGATAAAGTTGATATTGTGAATACCTGGCCTAATGGTCTAATTGTGCTAAGTGGACAATCTGGTGTTGGAAAATCAACATTTATAAATACGTTTAAACCAGAACTAAATCTTGAAACCAATGATATTTCTAAATCACTTAATCGAGGTAAACATACGACAAGACATGTAGAACTATTTGAAAGAGAAAATGGTTTTATAGCAGATACACCTGGTTTTAGTGCACTTGATTTTGATCATATTGAAAAAGATGATGTAAAATATTACTTTAAAGAAATTAATGTTTTTGGAAATGATTGTAAATTTAGAAATTGTAATCATATTAAAGAACCTAAATGCAATGTTAAACATCAATTAGAAAACAATAATTTAGCGCGATTTCGCTATGAACATTATTTACAATTAGTTAATGAAATTTCGAATAGAAAGGTTAGATATTAATGAGACACATTTTTCCTTCTTTATTATCAGTCGATTTTTTGAATTTAAAACAGGAAATACAATTATTAGAAGAAGCAGGCGTTGACGGTCTACATTTTGATGTTATGGATGGTCAATTTGTACCTAATATATCAATTGGATTACCCATATTAGATGCAGTAAGATCAACTACGCAATTACTAATTGATGTACACCTCATGATTGAGAATCCTGAAAACTATATTGAGACATTTGCAAAACATGGGGCAGACATGATTTCAGTCCATATTGAATCAACCCCTCATATTCATCGTGCTATTCAACTTATCAAAAGTCTAGATAAAAAAGCAGGTGTAGTAATTAATCCTGGCACCCCTGTAGATAGGGTTGTACCTGTTCTTTCTATGGTGGATTATGTTTTAGTAATGACGGTTAATCCTGGATTTGGTGGACAAACATTTATCGACATGTGTGCTTCAAAAATTAAGTTATTAAATGATTTGAAGTCATCTTTTAATTTAAATTTTGATATTGAAGTAGATGGTGGTATAAATGATAAAACGATAGATATTTGTGCAAAACATGGGGCTAACCTTTTTGTTACAGGTTCATACTTTTTTAACCAAGATGATTATAAAACAGTGACTAAAATATTGAGAGGTTGAGATAATGAAAATTAATTTACTATGTGGAGATCGGCATTTACCCCCTCATATTTTTTCAAAATTATCAACTGAACCGTGGGGCGGAATAGATCGTGGGACTTTAATTCTTTCTGAACAAGGTATTGTACCTGTTTTCTCAGTGGGCGATTTTGACTCCGTCAATGATGAAGAAAGAGAAATTTTAAAAAAAACATTAAATATTCATCCAGTTAAAGCTGAAAAAGATGACACTGATTTAGCATTAGGCGTAGAACAAGCCATTCAAAAAGGATATACAGAAATAAATATCTATGGAGCAACGGGTGGAAGATTAGATCATTTTATGGGAACATTACAAATTCTTTTCAAGTCAGTCTATATAAAAAAAGAAATTATAATTAAAGTAATAGATAAGCAAAATGAAATCATACTACTTAATAAAGGGACACATCAACTTCATAAATCTGATAAATATCAATATGTTTCATTTATTCCAGTAAATGGAGAAGTGATAGTATCTTTATCTGGGTTTAAATATAATTTAGATCATCAGCATTTAGAAATAGGCTCTACACTGACAATTTCTAATGAAGTCGATCAATCAATAGCGATTATCGAAGTTGAAAAAGGTCAAGTATTGCAAATGAGAAGTAAAGATTTAGAGTAATAAAAAAATGCCTTCACCACATATGAAGGCATTTTTAGTGCATTATATTTATTAAACTCTAGTAACTTTACCAGATTTTAAAGCACGAGCAGAAACCCAAACTTTTTTAGGTTTACCGTCAACTAAAATTCTAACTTTTTGAAGGTTAGCGTTAAATCTGCGTTTGTTCGCATTTAAAGCGTGTGAACGATTATTACCAGTCGTAGCTTTACGACCTGTTACGTAACATTGTTTACCCATCAAAGTACCTCCTTTAATAAATATAAATACACTTAACTACTTATATACTTTAAATAAGATACCATATATCAATATTTAAAGCAATAAAATCATATGTAATTTATGTTAATTGTTTTGAAAATGTAAATCTATGGTATAATTAACTATTGTGGAGTTATTATAATATATTTTTATGTAGATTGGCTTATTTATAAAATAGTTATCTTTATCATATATGTATACATCATTTTTAAATATGATTTTAACCATAATTCAGGAGGATAATGAAGATGACATTAGAAATCTTAAATGACTATGGCAAAATTGATATCTCAAATGAGGTCATTGCTTCTGTTGTAGGAAGTAAAGCTGTAGAAAGTTATGGCATTGTTGGCATGGCATCTAGACAACAAGTAAGAGACGGTATTGCTGAAATATTAGGACATGAGAATTATGCTAAAGGTATTGTTGTTAAAGAAGATAATGGTGTGATTGATATAGATATGTACATCATTGTAAGTTATGGTGTCAAAATTTCTGAAGTAGCTAACAATGTACAATCATCAGTAAAATATACACTCGAAAGTTCACTTAATATTAAAGTGAATTCTATTAATATTTTTGTACAAGGTGTAAGACTTAATAACAAGGGCAAGAAGGTATAGGAGGACAAAGCACGATGATTAGCAAAATTAATGGTAAATTATTTGCCGATATGATAATACAAGGGGCACACAATTTATCTAATAATGCAGATTTAGTTGATTCCCTTAATGTATATCCGGTACCTGATGGTGATACAGGAACAAATATGAATTTAACAATTACCTCAGGTCGCGAAGAAGTTGAAAATAATTTATCTCAAAGTATTGGTGAATTAGGTAAAACTTTTTCTAAAGGACTTTTAATGGGAGCACGTGGTAACTCTGGTGTTATTTTATCTCAATTATTTAGAGGATTTTGCAAAAATATTGAAGATGAAAAGGAAATTAATGCTCAACAATTTGCTAGTAGTTTTCAAGCAGGTGTCGATACAGCTTATAAAGCAGTCATGAAACCAGTTGAAGGAACTATTTTGACTGTTGCCAAAGATGCAGCAAGTGCAGCTATGACTAAAGCAGAAGAAACAGATGATTGCATCGAAGTAATGGAATATACAATCGAAAAAGCTGAGCAATCTTTAAATAATACGCCAAATTTATTAGCAGTTTTAAAAGAAGTAGGCGTAGTGGATAGTGGCGGTAAAGGTTTATTGTGTGTATACGAAGGCTTTTTAAAAGGACTAAAAGGCGAAAAAGTTGAAGCTAACAAACAAAAATTAGACACAGAAGATTTGGTTCATGAAGAACATGATTTTCATGGGGTTATTAATACAGAAGATATTAAGTACGGTTATTGTACTGAAATGATGGTACGCTTTGGAAAAGATAAAAAAGAATTTAATGAACAAACATTCAGAAATGACATGAGCGAATTTGGTGATTCGTTATTAGTTATTAATGATGATGAAATAGTTAAAGTCCATGTACATACAGAAACACCAGGTGAAGTGTTCAATTATGGACAACAATATGGTGAACTTATTAAATTAAAAGTAGAAAATATGCGTGAACAACATCGTGAAGTAATTAGAAAAGAACAAAGTCATCAACAAGCAACAGCTTCGCAACAACCTAAAACAGTTGAAACAGCAGTAATTGCCATTTCAATGGGTGAAGGTATCTCTGAGTTGTTCACTTCAATGGGTGCGACACACATTATTAGTGGTGGGCAAACAATGAATCCTTCTACAGAGGATATTGTTAAGGTGATTGAACAGTCTGAATGTCAGCGTGCAATTATCTTGCCAAATAATAAAAATATTAGAATGTCTAGTGATCAAGCAGCACAACTTGTTAAAGCTGACACAGTAGTCATTCCAACTACATCTATTCCTCAAGGTATTGCAGCACTTTTCCAATATGATGTTGCATCTACGTTAGAAGAAAATGCGTCTCATATGAATACAGCGTTAGAAACAGTTAAATCTGGCTCAATTACATTTGCTGTCAGAGATACTAAGATTGATGATGTAGATATTAAAAAAGATGAATTTATGGGATTAGCTGAAAGTAAAATTGTGACTAGTAATGCAGATGAATTTAAAACTATTACTAGCTTATTAAGTACATTGTTAAATGAAGAAAGTGAAATCTTAACAGTGATTACTGGTGAAGATGCACAATCTGATATGACAACTCAATTAGAAGAATGGGTAGAAAATGAATATCCAGATGTTGAAATAGAAATCCATAAAGGTGATCAACCAATTTATCCATATTTATTTGCTGTAGAATAAAGTGAGATTTAATAATGGGAGTGATAACGATGAAATGATTATCGTTGTCACTCCCCATTTTATATTTAATAAAAGTATTGAAAAATATGACACTGGAAAACTTACTTTAATAGGTTTTTCAAGACATAATGACCAGTCAATATATATTAAAATAGAAAAATATGCTATCAATAATGAACTGTAAAATAGAGGAAGATATCACAATTAAGAAGATAACTAATATTCAAAGAGTGATTAAAAAAATATCATATAATTTAGCAGTAATAATAACTGGGAATGTATGTATAAATCGTTTTTTGATTTAAACCTTGATGGAACATAAAAATACTTCGTACTTCTAAAATTTAAATAAGATTAAGAGCTAATGCAAAATCATTTAAAATAGATTTATGCTCTCTTTCATATTATTAGTTAAGTATGATAAAACGATATTAGTATTAAAAGTGAATGTTGTACGTTTAAATGAAGTGAGTGATATTCATTTGTCAAGTGGACTATAGTAAGATGGTATCACTAAATATTTATAATAAACGTGATAAAATATAAATAAGATTAAAAATATTAGGTGAGAAATAATGTCGAAAGTTAGTTTAATTGAAAGTCCATATCCGCTTCAATCTATAAAAGGACTTGGACCAAAGAGAATTGCTTTACTACATGAATTAAACATTCACACAATAGAAGATTTAATGTTATATTTACCAACACGTTATGAAGATAATACTGTCGTAGATTTAAACTTAGCTGAAGATCAATCTACTGTGACAGTAGCAGGAGAAATTTATTCTGTACCCACGGTAGCCTTTTTTGGCCGGAATAAATCAAAATTAACTGTCCATTTAATGATTGATAATATCGCAGTTAAATGTGTATTTTTTAATCAACCGTATTTAAAAAAGAAAATTGAGTTAAATCAAATAGTAACAATAAAAGGTAAATGGAATCGTGCTAAACAAGAAATTAATGGCAATCGTATTTTTTTTAATGACACTCATACCTCTACTGAAGAAGTGAGATTAGAACCGGTATATCGACTTAAAGAAGGTATTAAACAAAAACAGATGCGTGATATGATTCATCAATCTCTTAATGATGTCACTATACATGAATGGATTACAGAGGAATTAAGACAAAAGTACAAATTGGAATTACTAGATTATACTATTAAAACGTTACATCTACCTAAAGATAAACAAGCGCTTATGCGTGCGAGACGTACATATGCTTTTACTGAATTATTTATGTTTGAACTACGTATGCAATGGTTAAATCGCTTAGAAAAAGCTTCAGATGAAGCCATTGAAATTAATTATGATATTAATAAAGTAAAGTCATTTATCCAGTCGTTACCTTTTGAATTAACAGATGCACAGAAATCGAGCGTTAATGAAATATTTAGAGATTTGAAAGCGCCAATACGCATGCATCGTTTATTACAAGGTGATGTTGGGTCAGGGAAAACAGTTGTAGCAGCAATTTGTATGTATGCACTCAAAACTGCTGGTTATCAATCTGCACTGATGGTACCTACAGAAATTTTGGCTGAACAACATGCAAACAGTTTAACAGAACTTTTCGGTGACCATATGAATGTGGCTTTATTAACTGGATCGGTAAAAGGAAAAAAAAGACGTGTATTGCTAGAACAATTAGAGAATGGAACGATCGATTGTTTAATTGGTACACATGCATTGATTCAAGATGATGTACAATTTAAAAATGTAGGGTTAGTGATTACTGATGAACAGCATCGTTTTGGTGTGAATCAACGTCAATTACTAAGAGAAAAAGGTGCTATGACCAACGTATTGTTTATGACTGCGACGCCTATACCGAGAACGTTAGCCATTTCAGTATTTGGAGAAATGGATGTGTCCTCAATTAAACAACTACCTAAAGGTCGAAAGCCAATTATTACACATTGGGCGAAACATGAACAGTATGACCAAGTGTTAGCTCAAATGACAAGCGAACTAAAAAAAGGACGCCAAGCCTATGTGATTTGTCCACTAATTGAAAGTTCTGAACATCTAGAAGATGTACAAAATGTTGTTGAACTTTTTGAGTCACTACAAGAATTTTATGGTAAAACACATGTAGGTTTATTACATGGGAAAATGTCAGCAGACGAAAAAGATGATGTAATGGCACGTTTTAGTCATCATGATATTGATATCTTAGTGTCGACAACCGTAGTTGAAGTAGGCGTTAATGTTCCTAATGCTACATTCATGATGATTTATGATGCTGATCGCTTTGGATTATCTACATTACATCAACTTAGAGGTCGTGTTGGACGTAGTGAACATCAAAGTTATTGTGTATTAATTGCATCACCTAAAACAGAAACTGGCATAGAAAGAATGACCATTATGACACAAACTACAGATGGATTTGAATTAAGTGAACGTGACTTAGAAATGAGAGGCCCTGGTGATTTCTTTGGAGTTAAACAAAGCGGGTTACCAGATTTTATGGTTGCTAATATAGTAGAAGATTATCGTATGCTAGAAGTAGCTCATGATGAGGCTGCAGAACTCATTCAATCCGGGGAGTTCTTTACTGAGAAATATGAACGTTTAAGAGCATTTATCAACGACCATTTACTTAACATAAGTTTTGATTAACATCAGTAAACTGATATTTAATTCAAATTATTTATTATATGAACATGTAATATTTGTTGAGGATAATAAATAGAAAGTGTTATGATATGTGAGGAATGATTAAGACTTGGTACTAAAATATTTAAAGGGGAGGAAAGTATGAAATTAAAAAAAACAGAACGTCGTCATGAGATTAAGAAGGCGATTAATGAAAACCCCTTTATTACGGATAGTGAATTGTGTGAATTATTCAACGTAAGTATTCAAACTATCCGTCTGGATCGCACACAACTTAATATTCCTGAATTACGTAAACGTATTAAATCTGTAGCTAAACAAAATTATGAATATATCAAAGGATTGGAAGCTAATGAAGTGATTGGGGATCTTATTCAAGTTAAACCTAATTATTCTGCCCAATCTATTATAGAAATTACAGAAGAGTATGTGTTTCAAAAAACACGTATTGCACGGGGGCATATTTTATTTGCTCAAGCTAATTCATTATGTGTAGCCCTAATACATAACTCTACTGTGTTAACTCAAGACAGTAATTTGAAATTTATTGAAAAAGTAAAGTTGCATGATAATGTTAGAGCAGAAGCAACCGTAATCAATAGAACAAATCGACATTATGATATAAAAGTGGAATCTTTTGTAAAAGATACACGCGTTTTTACAGGCATATTTAAAATGTTTTATATAAGTGAGGATGAAAACCATGGTTAAAATTGCTGTAGATATGATGGGTGGCGACAATGCACCAGGAATCGTATTAGAAGCTGTAGAAAAAGCAATCAATGATTTTAAAGATTTAGAAATTATTTTATTTGGTGATGAAAAACAATATACATTAAATCATGAGCGTATAGAGTTTAGACATTGTTCAGAAAAAATTGAGATGGAAGATGAGCCTGTACGTGCCATTAAAAGAAAAAAAGACAGTTCAATGGTACGCATGGCAGAAGCGGTTAAATCTGGTGAGGCAGATGGCTGTGTATCTGCGGGTAATACAGGTGCTTTAATGTCAGCAGGGCTATTTATCGTCGGACGTATTAAAGGCGTAGCTAGACCAGCACTTGTTGTCACATTACCTACTATCGATGGTAAAGGATTTGTCTTTTTAGATGTTGGAGCCAATGCAGATGCAAAACCTGAACACTTATTGCAATATGCACAGCTAGGTAATATTTATGCTCAAAAAATTAGAGGTATTCAACAACCTAAAATATCATTGTTGAATATCGGAACTGAACCAGCAAAAGGAAATGCTTTGACTAAAAAAACATATCAATTATTAAAAGATGAAGCGACTATTCGATTTAATGGAAATATTGAGGCTAAAACATTGATGGAGGGTGACACAGATGTAGTTGTCACTGATGGTTATACTGGAAATATGGTACTAAAAAACATCGAAGGTACTGCTAAATCAATTGGAAAAATGTTAAAAGGTACACTATTAGCTAATTTAAAAAATAAGCTTGCTGCGGCGATATTGAAAAAAGATATCAGTAAGTTTGCGAAAAAATTAGATTATGCAGAATATGGTGGATCTGTTCTTTTAGGGTTAGATGGTACTGTAGTAAAAGCACATGGCAGTTCAAATGCTCGTGCATTCTATTCTGCAATTCGACAAGCTAAAATTGCTGGTGATGAACAAATAGTAAAAATTATGAGAGAAACGGTAGGTAGTGACAATGAGTAAAACTGCAATTGTTTTTCCTGGACAAGGTGCACAAAAAGTCGGAATGGCTAAAGATTTATATCAAGTTAATAAAGATGCGACTTCTATTTTAGAATCAGCGCAAACAACGGTTGATTTTGATTTATTAGAAACGATGTTTACAGATAAAGAGGAAAAATTAGAAGAAACTGAGAATACTCAACCTGCATTGTTAACACATAGTATTGCATTACTAAAAGCACTAAACCATATAGATGCTGACTATACAATGGGGCATAGTCTAGGTGAATATTCAAGTTTAGTGGCTGCTGGTGTACTAAAATTTGAAGATGCAGTGAAAATTGTGCGTAAGCGTGGCGAATTAATGACTCAAGCTTTTCCAAATGGTGTAGGAAGTATGGCTGCTGTTTTAGGGCTAAGTTATGAAGAGGTAAATGAAATTTGTAAAGAAATTTCATTTGGAGATCAATTAATTGAACCTGCCAATATTAATGCACCAGGTCAAATCGTTGTATCTGGGCATAAAGCGCTGATTGATAAATTAACTAAAGAAGGAAAATCTTTAGGTGCGAAGCGTGTGATTCCTTTAGCAGTATCAGGCCCCTTCCATTCTTCAATGATGCAAGTAATTGAAGAGAATTTCGCTTCATTTATTGATCAATTCACTTGGAATGATGCTCAATTTCCTATCGTTCAAAATTACAATGCTCATGGAGAAACAAAAGCAGAAACGATTAAACAAAATATGGTGAAACAACTCTATTCACCAGTACAATTTATTAAATCGACAGAATGGTTAATAGACCAAGGTGTGGATCATTTTATTGAAATTGGACCTGGTAAAGTATTATCTGGTTTAATTAAAAAAATTAATCGAGATGTTAAAATTACATCGATTCAAACATTAGAAGATGTGAAAGGATGGAATGAAAATGACTAAAAGTGCATTAGTAACTGGTGCTTCTAGAGGAATTGGACGTAGTATTGCATTGCAATTAGCAGAAGATGGATTCAATGTAGCAGTTAATTACGCGGGTAATAAAGAAAAAGCAGAAGCAGTGGTTAAAGAAATTAAAGAAAAAGGCGTAGAAAGTTTTGCAATACAAGCAAATGTTGCTGAAGGTGATCAAGTCAAAGTTATGATTAAAGAAGTTGTAAATCAATTTGGCTCTTTAGATGTTCTTGTAAACAACGCAGGTATTACAAAAGACAATTTATTAATGCGAATGAAAGAGCAAGAATGGGATGACGTTATTAATACTAACTTAAAAGGGACATTTAATTGTATTCAAAAAGCTACGCCACAAATGTTACGTCAACGTAGCGGTGCTATTATCAATTTATCTAGTATTGTAGCGGCTATGGGTAATCCTGGACAAGCTAATTATGTTGCGACAAAAGCAGGTATTGAAGGACTGACAAAATCAAGTGCACGTGAACTTGCTTCACGTGGTATTACTGTTAATGCAGTTGCGCCTGGGTTTATCGTCTCAGATATGACAAATGCATTAAATGAAGATCTTAAATCACAAATGTTGGAGCAAATTCCATTATCACGTTTTGGAGAAGATAAAGATATTGCCTATGCAGTGTCATTTTTAGCATCTGATCGTGCAAAATATATTACAGGTCAAACGTTATCAGTTAATGGTGGCATGTATATGTAATATATACGTCATGTATTTAAAAGGATAAATAGTCATTATCCTTTTAATAAATACTTGTGTTTTAGCCCTTAAAATGGGAAAATATAATAGTCTATGGATAGACACTTTTAAAGGAGGTGAATCGACGTGGAAAACTTCGATAAAGTAAAAGATATCATCGTTGACCGTTTAGGTGTAGACGCTGATAAAGTAACAGAAGATGCATCTTTCAAAGATGATTTAGGCGCTGACTCACTTGATATCGCTGAATTAGTGATGGAATTAGAAGACGAATTTGGTACTGAAATTCCTGATGAAGAAGCTGAAAAAATCAACACTGTTGGTGATGCAGTTAAATACATCAATAGTCTTGAAAAATAAAAACTTACATCTGAGTCGTCGTCATGATGGCTCAGATTTTTTTCATAGGACATCAATAACATGAACGGAGGTTTATCAATCATGCACCCGAAACAATCAGAAATGATTAAAGATTTTCAATATCAATTTGATAAAAAAATGAAGATGCTTGGTATTAGTTATACTCATTTAGATGTGTACCAACAAGCGTTTTCGCACTCTAGCTTTATTAATGATTTTAATATGGATCGATTAGCGCATAACGAGCGTTTAGAATTTTTAGGAGATGCGGTATTAGAATTGACGGTTTCACGTTACCTTTTTGACAAATATCCTAATTTACCAGAAGGAAATTTAACTAAAATGAGAGCGACAATCGTATGTGAACCCTCACTTGTAATATTTGCAAATAAAATTGAATTAAATCAACTCATTTTACTTGGAAAAGGTGAAGAAAAAACAGGTGGTAGAACAAGACCTTCATTAGTATCAGATGCTTTTGAAGCGTTTATTGGGGCTTTATACTTAGACCAAGGCTTAGAAGTAGTCTGGAAGTTTGCTCAAAAAGTCATTTTTCCATATGTAGAACATAATGAATTAATTGGCGTGGTCGATTTTAAAACACAATTCCAAGAATATATTCATAGTCAAAGTAAAGGGGATGTGACGTATCATTTGATTAAAGAAGAAGGTCCAGCACACCATCGTTTATTTACATCTGAAGTGATTTTAGAAAATAAAGCAATCGCAAAAGGACAAGGCAGAACAAAAAAAGAATCTGAACAAAAAGCAGCTGAAAGTGCTTATCATAAGTTAAGAGATGAGAACAAATAATAATGAACGCATTTCATATATTATCTTCTTTTCAACAAGAATGAGTATGAATGAATTAAGGAGAAGAGTATGGTTTATTTGAAATCTATAGATACCGTTGGCTTTAAGTCATTTGCAGATCGTACGAATGTACAGTTCGATAAAGGCGTGACAGCAATTGTTGGTCCAAATGGTAGTGGGAAAAGTAATATTACTGATGCGATTAAATGGGTTTTAGGAGAACAATCTGCTAAGTCGCTTCGTGGCTCTAAAATGGAAGATATTATTTTCTCAGGGGCAGAACATCGTCAAGCACAAAATTATGCAGAAGTACAATTAAAATTAGATAATTCTACAAGAGAGTTGCAGATTGAGGCTGATGATGTGATTGTAACACGTCGTCTTTATCGTAGTGGAGAAAGCGAATATTATTTAAATAATGATAGGGCACGTCTACGCGATATTATAGAGTTATTTTTAGATTCTGGTCTAGGAAAAGAAGCGTTTAGTATTATTTCACAAGGTAGAGTAGATGAAATTTTAAATGCTAAACCTGTTGACCGACGTCAAATCATAGAAGAATCAGCGGGTGTTTTAAAGTATAAAAAAAGAAAAACGGAATCTTTACAAAAGCTAGGTCATACAGAAGATAATCTATCTCGAGTAGAGGATATTTTATATGATTTAGAAGGGCGTGTTGAACCTCTAAAAGCAGAAGCATCTATTGCTAAAGAATACTTACAATTATCAAAAGAGATGGAGCATAGTGATGTTGTCGTAACTGTACACGATATTAATCAATATGATGAAGAGAATCGTCAACTCGATGAACGATTGAATCATCTAAAAAGCCAACAAGCTGAAAAAGAAGGTCAACAAGCTCAATTAAATCAATATTTACAAAAACAAAAAACGCAACGTCAAAAACTTGAAAGAGATACCGACCACACTAATATAGATTTAATTACTACAACTGAGGAATATGAAAAATTTATTGGAAAATTAAATGTACTTGAAGAGCGAAAAAGAAATCAATCAGAAACGAATGCACGATTTGAAGAAGAATTAGATAATTTACAGTATGAATTAAAGAATGTTCAAGATGAAAGAGAACTTTCTGTAGAACAAGTATCTAAACTTAAAAAACAGCATCAATCGCTTAATAAAGAGATTAAACAGTTAGAATCAAAACTTAATCTTACAGATGCACAACATGATGAAAAATTAGAAACTATTAAAAATGAATATTATGAATTAATGTCCGAGCAATCTGAAGTGAATAATGATATTCGTTTTTTAGAACGTACTATTCAAGAAAATGAAACCAAAAAAACACGTCTCGATGCAAGATTAATAGAAGTATTTGATCAACTTAAACATATTCAAAATGACATACATCAAACAGAACAAGCGCATACTACTACATCACAAAAAATGAACATAACAGAGAAAGACATGCGTGATGTTGAAGATCGTTTATCTGAAGCAAAACGTATAGAAGCGACATATGAAGATAAGTTATATCAAGCATATCGATATACTGATAAAATGCGCGTGCGTATGGAAAGTTTAGAAACACAAGCAGAAGACTATTCCTACTTTTTTAATGGAGTAAAACATATATTAAAAGCAAAAGAGAATACTTTAAGTGGTATTCATGGTGCAGTAGCTGAAGTCATCAAGGTACCATCAAAATTGACACAAGCGATTGAAACAGCGTTAGGAGCCTCATTACAACACATTATTGTAAATAATGAAAAAGATGGTCGCCAAGCGATAAAATTTTTAAAACAACGAGGATTAGGAAGAGCAACATTTTTACCACTAAATGTAATTAGAGCAAGAAGTTTATCTCATCATATTCAAAATATAGCTCGAAATTTTGATGGTTTTATTAATATTGCATCGGAAGCGGTTGAAGTTAGTCAAACGTATCAAGCTGTGATAGATAATTTGATGGGTACTACAATTATAGTGGAGAATCTTAAAATTGCGAATGAACTTGCAAGAGCGATTCAATATAAAGCACGAATCGTTACCTTAGAAGGAGATATCGTTAATCCAGGAGGAGCAATGACAGGTGGCGGAATGCGTCAATCAAAAAGTATTTTAGCTCAAAAAGATGAATTGGCAACAATGAAAATACAATTAAACGACTACGAAGAGAAAACAAAAGAATTCGAACAACAATTGCAAAAGCAAAAAGAGAAAGTTGAGACATTAAGTAATAAGTATGTAGAGTTAAGCCAACAATATCATCAATTAAAAGATACCGCTCACGAAGAAACATTGACTTTAGATCGATTGAAAAAACAAGAAACACATATAAAAAGTGAACATGAAGAATTTGAATTTGAGAAAAATGATGGCTATCAAAGTGAAAAAAGTCGTCACACATTAAAGCAACAACAATTGCGTTTATCTGAAATTCAAGAGCAACTAAAACAACTTGAAAATGACATAGAGGTATATTCAAAACTCTCTAAAGAAGGTAAAGAAAATGTATCGCAAGTTGAAAAAGAATTAAATCAAAAACGTTCTGATGTTGCAGTCGTTAAAGAAAAAATAAGTCATCAAATTATGTCATTGGAAAGAATAGATAAGCAACTTGCACAAATTAACCAACAAATCATTGCAACTAAAGAGAAAATAGAATTATTTAATTCTGACGATATGATGGGCGAAAAAGCATTTCAACAACTTCAATCAAGTATCCAAGATAAAGCGTCTCAACGTGATAAATTAAAACAAAAACTTGATACTTTAAAAGAACAGAAAGATTCTATAAATGAAGATATTGAAATTCATGAGTACAAACTCGAACAATGCCATCAAGATTTATTATCTATTGAAAGTTTTTATCAAGATATTAAGGCCCAACAGTCTAAATTAGATGTTCTTATTAATCACGCAATGAATCATTTAAATGAAACGTATCATCTTACACTTGAACGTGCGAGAGAAACTTATCAATCAGATGTTCCAATAGAAACATTAAGAAAAAAAGTAAAATTAACTAAGATGTCAATTGAAGAATTAGGTTCAGTTAATGTTAATGCTATTGAACAATTTGAAGAATTAAATGAACGTTATACATTTTTGAATGAACAGAGAAATGATTTAAGAGAAGCAAAACAGACTTTAGAACAAATCATTGATGAAATGGATCAAGAAGTAAAAGATCGTTTCAAAGTTACATTTTTTGAAGTACAAGATTATTTCACAACTGTCTTTCAATCACTTTTTGGTGGTGGTCATGCCAAGTTAGAGCTTACGGATGATGATTACTTGTCTGCAGGAGTAGATATTATTGTTCAACCACCAGGTAAAAAATTACAAAATCTTTCTTTATTAAGTGGTGGCGAACGCGCATTAAGTGCTATTGCATTACTGTTTGCTATTTTAAAAGTAAGATCAGCACCATTTGTTATACTAGACGAAGTGGAAGCAGCTTTGGATGAAGCTAATGTTATTCGTTACGCACAATTTTTAAATGATTTATCGGAAAAAACACAGTTTATTGTCATTACGCATAGAAAAGGTACCATGGAGTATTCGGATCGTTTATATGGTGTTACAATGCAAGAGTCAGGCGTTTCAAAATTAGTAAGTGTAAATTTAAATACAATAGATGAGGTTATGAAGGAGGAAAATGCATGAGTTTTTTCAAACGACTAAAAGATAAATTTTCTACAAAGTCGACTGAAGATATTGAAAAGGAATTAACGGAAGATGAGGAATTAGATCAACCATCAACAAAAGACAATGAACAAGAAAATGAAGAACCTGCACCAAAAAAGAAAAAACCACGTAAATTAAGCGAAGCTGACTTTGACGAA
Source organism: Staphylococcus sp. SUC_1.2 (assembly GCF_026222585.1). Lineage (NCBI taxonomy): Bacteria > Bacillati > Bacillota > Bacilli > Caryophanales > Staphylococcaceae > Staphylococcus > Staphylococcus sp. SUC_1.2. The sequence continues at coordinate 65,894 of NZ_JANJPM010000003.1, forward strand.
GATGGGTTAATTTCAATTGAAGATTTTGAAGAAATTGAAGCTCAAAAAATGGGAGCGAAGTTTAAAGCAGGTTTAGAAAAATCAAGAGAAAACTTCCAAGAGCAATTAAATAACTTGATTGCACGTTATAGAACTGTAGATGAAGATTTCTTCGAAGCTTTAGAAGAAATGTTGATTACTGCGGATGTAGGTTTCAATACGGTTATGCAATTAACGGATGAATTACGTACAGAAGCACAACGTCGTAATATCAAAGAAACTGAAGGTTTAAGAGAAGTTATCGTTGAAAAAATTGTAGAAATTTATCACCAAGAAGATGATCATTCAGAAGCAATGAACATCGAAGATGGCCGATTAAATGTCATTTTAATGGTTGGGGTCAATGGTGTAGGTAAAACTACAACGATTGGTAAATTGGCACATCGTTATAAAATGGAAGGTAAAAAAGTTATGTTGGCTGCTGGTGATACTTTCAGAGCAGGTGCAATTGAACAATTACAAGTTTGGGGCGATCGTGTAGGCGTAGAGGTAATCAGACAAAGCGAAGGTTCTGATCCTGCAGCAGTTGTTTATGATGCAATCAATGCGGCTAAGAATAAAGGTGTAGATATTTTAATTTGCGATACAGCAGGTCGTTTACAAAATAAATCAAACTTAATGCAAGAATTGGACAAAATGAAACGAGTCATTAGTCGTGCTGTTCCAGATGCACCCCATGAAGCATTATTATGTTTAGACGCAACCACTGGTCAAAATGCACTATCACAAGCACGTTCATTCAAAGAAGTAACCAACGTTTCAGGGATTGTGCTCACTAAATTAGATGGCACAGCAAAAGGTGGTATTGTACTTGCGATTCGAAACGAATTGCATATTCCAGTAAAATACGTTGGTTTAGGTGAAAAACTAGATGATTTACAACCATTTAATCCTGAAAGTTATGTATATGGATTGTTTGCTGATATGATTGAGCAAAATGATAATATCCCTGATGAAATGCAAAGCTTAACAGATAATAATGAGGAACACCAAAATGGGGAAAAATGATTTAGTTAAAACGTTAAGAATGAATTATCTATTTGATTTTTACCATTCTTTGCTTACTGAAAAACAAAAGAATTATCTTGAGTTATTTTATCTAAATGATTACTCATTAAGTGAAATTGCTGAAACGTTTAAAGTGAGTAGACAAGCGGTTTATGATAATATAAGAAGAACTGGCGATTTAGTAGAAGACTATGAAACTAAATTAAAGTTATATGAGAAATTTGAACAACGTCAAATGATTTATAACGAAATGAAACAATCTATTCATGATACTAAAAAACTGGAACATTTAATCCAAAAATTAGAAGAACTAGAATAATTTATAAGGAGGTTGTTAATATGGCATTTGAAGGATTATCCGATCGTTTACAAGCCACGATGCAAAAAATTCGCGGTAAAGGTAAAGTAACAGAAGCGGATATTAAAACAATGATGCGTGAAGTTAGATTAGCATTGTTAGAAGCCGATGTTAACTTCAAGGTAGTCAAAGACTTCGTTAAAACAGTTTCCGAACGTGCTTTGGGATCAGACGTTATGCAGTCTTTAACACCTGGACAACAAGTTATAAAAATAGTACAAGATGAATTAACACAATTAATGGGTGGAGAAAATACATCTATTAAAATGGCTAATAAGCCACCCACAGTTGTAATGATGGTTGGTTTACAAGGGGCAGGTAAAACAACTACCGCTGGTAAATTGGCATTGTTAATGCGTAAAAAATATAATAAAAAGCCAATGTTAGTAGCAGCCGACATATATCGTCCAGCTGCGATTAATCAATTACAAACAGTAGGTAAACAACTTGATGTACCTGTTTATAGTGAAGGTGATCAAGTTAAACCACAACAAATTGTAGATAACGCATTAAGATATGCTAAAGAAGAACATTTGGACTTTGTAATTATCGATACTGCGGGACGTTTACACATTGATGAAACATTAATGAATGAATTAATTGATGTTAAAGAAATCTCAAAACCAGATGAAATTATGCTTGTTGTAGATGCGATGACAGGACAAGATGCTGTGAACGTTGCGCAATCATTTGATGAGCAATTGGATGTCACTGGTGTGACTTTAACTAAATTAGACGGAGATACTCGTGGTGGTGCGGCACTTTCTATTCGTGCAGTAACACATAAACCAATTAAATTTGTTGGTATGAGTGAAAAAATGGATGGTTTAGAATTATTCCATCCAGAGCGTATGGCATCTCGTATACTAGGTATGGGTGACGTATTAAGTCTTATCGAAAAAGCGCAACAAGATGTGGACCAAGAAAAAGCTAAAGATTTAGAAAAGAAAATGCGTGAGTCCTCATTTACATTAGATGACTTCTTAGAACAATTGGATCAAGTGAAGAATTTAGGACCACTGGATGATATTATGAAAATGATTCCAGGTATGAATAAAATGAAAGGTTTAGATAAGCTAAATATGAGCGATAAACAAATTGACCATATTAAAGCTATTATTCAATCAATGACACCTAATGAAAGACAAGATCCAGCAATTTTAAATGTTTCAAGAAAGAAACGTATAGCAAAAGGCTCAGGCCGTTCATTGCAGGAAGTGAATCGTTTAATGAAACAATTTAATGATATGAAAAAAATGATGAAACAATTTACGGGTAATGGTCGTAAAGGTAAAAAAGGTAAACGTAGCCAAATGGAAAATATGTTAAAAGGCATGAATTTACCATTCTAAAAAGTAATGAAAGCGGAATAACATCCTAAGTGTTATTCCGCTTTTTCATAAATAAGTAAAGGAACGCATGTACATTGGCACATACATAACTAAAATGAATAAAGGTAAGCTCTAGTTAAAGCTAGTACATCATCAAATCTACAATTTATTTCATAAATCTAGATTTGGTAAAGAAAAAAGTCTTTACAAAGTTGGAGGTTCCTGTTATTATTATTTCTTGTAGAAAATAAAAATTAAAAGATTTAAAGGAGAGTTTTATAAATGGCAGTTAAAATTCGCTTAACTCGTTTAGGTTCAAAAAGAAATCCATTCTATCGTATCGTTGTAGCTGATGCGCGTTCACCACGTGATGGTCGTATCATCGAACAAATCGGTACTTACAATCCAGCAAGTGTAAATGCACCAGAAGTTAAAATCGATGAAGAATTAGCTTTAAAATGGTTAAAAGACGGTGCAAAACCAACTGATACTGTTCACAATATCTTATCAAAACAAGGTATTTTAAAAACATTTGATGAACAAAAACGTTCAAAATAATTGATAATAATATCAATATCATATAATAACAGGTCTGTGGCATAAGGTATGTCACAGGCTTTTATTATATTCTCACTTTATAAGAAACATGTTAATATGTATAAATAAACGACTATGTAAGGAGGATAAGGATGCAAGTAGAAGTAGGACAAATTGTAAATACACATGGGATTAAAGGAGAAGTAAAAGTAAAATCTAATTCTGATTTTACTGATACACGTTTTCAACCTGGAGAAGTCCTTATCGTGAATCACCACCATAATGAAATAGAAATGACTATTACATCATATCGTATACATAAAGGATTTCACATGCTTAAATTTGAAGGTATTAATAATATTAATGACGTCGAACAATATAAAGGCGACTACTTATTCCAAGAACGTGATCATGAGGATATTGAATTGAATGAAAATGAATTTTACTATTCTGATATTATTGGGTGTACGGTTTTTAATAACGATACACCAATTGGAAGAGTCATTAATATTTTTGAAACAGGTGCCAATGATGTATGGGTTGTTAAAGGTGACAAAGAATACCTTATTCCATATATAGCAGATGTCGTTAAAGAAGTAGATGTTGAACATAAAACAATTCGTATTACGCCAATGGAAGGATTATTAGAATAATGAAAATAGATTACCTAACATTATTTCCAGAAATGTTCGACGGCGTTCTAAATCATTCGATTTTGAAGCGTGCGCAAGATAAAAATATTATTGAAGTTAATACTGTAAACTTTAGAGATTACGCTGAAAATAAACATAATCAAGTGGATGATTATCCGTATGGTGGCGGTCAAGGAATGGTTTTAAAACCAGAACCAGTGTTTAATGCAATGAAAGATTTAAAACGTACTGATAAAACGCGTGTCATTCTCATGTGTCCTCAAGGACGACCATTCTCTCAAGCAATTGCTGAAGAATTGAGTGAAGCTGAACATATTGTATTTATTTGTGGACACTACGAAGGATATGACGAAAGAATTAGAGAAAATTTAGTAACCGATGAAATTTCAATGGGGGATTATGTATTGACTGGCGGAGAATTACCAGCTATGACTATGACTGATGCTATCGTTAGATTAATTCCTGGAGTACTTGGTAATGAACAATCCCATCAAGATGATTCTTTCTCCGATGGTTTACTTGAATTCCCACAATATACACGTCCAAGAGAATATAAAGGTATGACTGTACCTGACGTATTGTTATCTGGAAATCATGCAAATATAGAAAAATGGCGACATGAACAAAAATTAATACGTACTTTGCATAAACGTCCGGACTTACTAGAAAAGTATCAATTAAGTGACAAGGATAAAGAATTTTTAGAAAGCTATAAAAACCAATTGAAAAACAATTAGGAGTATGCTAATATATATCAAGTGTGAAAAGACACTAAAAATCACTATGATCCGCTGCTATATGAATGTCTAGGCAAGAACATAGGTTGAAGGAGAGTATAAAAATGAGTAATCATAAGTTAATCGAAGCAGTTACAAAATCACAATTACGCACAGACTTACCAACTTTCCGTACTGGTGACACTTTACGTGTACACGTACGTATCGTCGAAGGTTCACGTGAACGTATCCAAGTTTTCGAAGGTGTTGTAATTAAACGCCGCGGTGGAGGAATTTCTGAAACTTTCACAGTTCGTAAAATTTCTTCAGGTGTAGGTGTGGAACGTACATTCCCATTACACACTCCAAAAATCGAAAAAATCGAAGTTAAACGTCGCGGTAAAGTACGTCGTGCTAAATTATACTACTTACGTAGTTTACGTGGTAAAGCTGCAAGAATTCAAGAAATTCGCTAATCAGTATATAGAAAACTATACTAAAAAATGGGTAAGTTAATACGCATTTAAAAAAGAGTCTTGGATATAAAGTTTCAAGATAAGTAAAAAAAGACAATTTCTATTGAAATAATATAGAAATTGTCTTTTTTATAATTTTTTTGATTATTTTCAGCTCGTTGAGCTGTTACTTTTCTTATATTAAGTGCCATTAGCACAAATCCTAGTTCTCTTTTGGCTTTATTTATCCCTCGAACGGACATTCGAGTGAAACCCAAAATAGCCTTCATAAATCCAAAAACAGGCTCCACATCAATTTTTCTTTGACTGTAGATGGTTTTTGTTTTTGGTTCTGAAAGCTTTTTATTAATTTGGGCTTTAAAATATTCCCAATTATAATTCTTCATTACTTTTTTATTTGTTTTTGAATTGAAGTTCATACATGGGTGTTTCAGAGGACATTCTGAATCATCATCACATTCATATAATTTAAAATCTCGTTTAAAGCCATATTTATCATGGTGATAGGTATATTTTTTAAATACTAGTCTTTTATTGTTCGGACAAATAAATTCAGTCTTAGTATTTGTTTCTACAATATCATTTACATGTCGTGAAATATCATGTATGGGAATGAGAACTGAAATTACCATTGGTAGAGTAAGATGAATCATATTATAATCTTTATACATAAGACATCTCGTTGATTTAGTTTAGTGATGTTTATTAAATTGTACGAATATGCCTTATTTTCTTAAGTATTTCAATGTAAAATTATATATAAATACAAAGTATTTTGGCAAGACTCTTGAGAGAACAGAACAAGCTGAAGACTGCAGGCTGAAGCTATTCCCTAAAAAAGCGAGCCAACAATACGCAGTATTGTAAATAAAGAAGCCAGTAAATGAATTTATAATAAACTCATTTACTGGCTATTTTTCTAGTAATTATGACTCAGGCTCTTTTTATTTTAATTGATTTTTTCGTTTTAAATATCTGCTAAATATTATACTGCTTATTATTCCGATAACGCTCAAAATTAATAGTATATAAAAATGTGGTGGTGTATAAGATAATTCAATATGAGTATCATTTTTCTTGACTGGAATAGCTGTCATAATACCGTTAGCTTGTTTTACATCTACATCGTGTCCATTAACACGTGCATGCATACCTTTAGCATAGGCGATTGGTACCACTAAGTATCCAGAAGTTCCTTTAGGTTTAGTGAATGTATAGCCACTTCTAAATTGTGAAATAGTCACAGGTTTAAGTGATTTAGAAGCTTGTTTCAATGTATGATAATCTTCTCCATAGATACCTTTAATAGATAATCGATAATGTCCTTTAGTAAGACGAATCTTTAATTGATCCGAAGCTTTTACTCTCATTGTTACAGGCGTTACAAAACGTCGATATTTATAACTTAGCATATTACGATTTTGAGCATATTCATTTACTCCTATAGAATGCTCAATATCGGGAGCTAACAATTCTACATCCATTTCGACATACATATCTTTATATTGATTAGCTAACGTTTTAGGTAATGTTAATGTGATACCACCATTATTTTTTTCTACGTTTAAATGAGTTTTATCTTTCCAAGTAGCATTATTTGTAGATTGATATGCTTTACTTAATAGGTTTTTATTTTGAGTGAAAGAAGTATTCGCTTTTATTGAATCATCATCTAATACTACACCTTGTAGCATCGCTTGCTCACGATCTAATGGCGATTTGAGATCATGTTTATTAAAAATCTTATTAGTAATATGCGTGGCTGGATAATTAATAGTATTTTCTGAATGAATTAATTTATCTGAACCATTATTGATAGTATCTACCTTTTTAAAACCATAAGGCATATTCAGATCATTAGGATGTCGGAATCGATCTTGAACATCCCACATGGCTTCTAAATTTGCTCGATTCCCTAAGTATCGATATGTACTATTTTTATCAACAGGCATATTAATTTGCATTTCTTTATCATAGTATTTTAATATGTCACCATCAAAAATACTTGAGTAAAGTGAAATGCCATTATAATGGTAAATAAATGGTGAATTGAGTGCATAGGCTGACATGTAATCGATACGATGGAAAGGATTTTTATTATCTTTTTGTTTCTTAATATTATTAATTTTTTTAGCAAGTTTATGATTATAATAACTTGAATCTGTTAATGTTTTCGTAGTCGTTGCATATGGATCAATAGTACGGGCTCGTGAATCGTGTGTCATTATAATTTGTTGTACAAAGAATAGTAATACAATAGCTATTAGTATATAAGGTTGATATAACCATTGTTTTTTCCATACTACAAAGATTAAAACGATGATTAAAAATAATGGTACAATCATCCAATTGACATAAGCACTTGCAAATATATAGTGATATAAACCAAATATAAATACCGGAATTGCTACAAGTAAATATTGTTTTAATGTAAGTTCAGATAAATATTGAATATATAATGCAATTAAGATACTAGTTGAAATAGATAAAAAGTATACCCATCGACGTTGTGGTAATGAAAAGCCATTAAATGCACTATCAAAGTATTGTGATAACGATCCAATAAGTAAAAACCAAGTGATGATAGCAAAAATTTTATAATAGTAGTGACGATATAACTTAAACGTAAATAAAGCCATTAATGCAATAATCGAAACTGTGATATAAAAACCATCAGAAAAAATATGATATTTACTTTGTGTTAAATCTGTAAACAATGTAATATTAAAGTCATCATTTTGGGCTCTATCATTGTTTAGGAATGAAGATACACCTGTATAGAATCCTAAAATACTAGATAAAAGCGCAAGTATTGCACCAATAACGAGTAAATAAAATTTTTCCCATCTTGATACGATATCACAACGATATTTAAAAATGACTCTTAATATGAAATAAATCCCTAATACAATAGCTTGGTAGTAACTGAAATAAAAATTAGAAAATAAGGTCAGAGCAACTGAAAAGATAAATAGCCCTATTCTTCTTTTTTGGAAGAAACGTTCCATTCCCCATAAAGATAAAGGTAATAAAATCAATAAGTCTCCATAAAATGACCATGTATAGTTATAGTAAAGCACAAGAGTGGATGCACCATATAAAATAGTAGCGATAAGCAATGGCGCTGTTTTCAACTTTAGCCATTTTAAATAGTAAAATACAACAATAATTGTAATAATCGTTCTAGCGTAAGCGATTATTAATTGGTTAGTTGCCCAAAAGGCGATATGACTCGTTTGCCAATGAAATAAAAAATGACTTACCCAGATTATAAAAAAATTAATCCACATTATGGGAGATAAAGAATAATAATAGGCCAACCCCTTAATGTAATCTCCGCCTAATCCAAAAGATTGATCATAGGCTCCTTTGAACTTACTGTAATGTTCATATAAGTACATTTGAAATGGCATCATTTGTCTAAAACCATCTCCAGAACCACTAAATACAAATCCTTCTTTGAAATAATCTCGAATAAATGGATAATAAATTGCTAAAGAAATGATATTAGCAATTATAAATATAGATAAAAAGGTCAATAATCGATTGGACCGAATTTTATTGATCAATGTTTTTCCTCAACTTTCTCTTTTTGGTATTAACAAATCTAACAAATACAACACTTATTACTATACTGATGAGTGAGATTAAAATCATAGTATTCCAATAAGGTGGTTGATATTTAATAATTATTTTTTTAGCAGATGAATTAACAGGAACGCCTGTCATCATGTAATTAACTTTCATAGGTTTAATACGGTGTCCATCAACATACGCTTGCATCCCTTCTCTATAAGGAATATTAATTGAAGCAATCCCTTTATCATGTTTAGCTAAGTTGACTTCAACGCCGTTTTTAATATCTTTATATTTGTTATTAAAATCAGCTTTTTTATGCATTTGTTTTAATATTTTATAGTTTTCACCATTTAATTGTTGAAGGTTTAAATAAAATGTTCCTTTAGGAGATAAAGTGATATTAATGTTTCCCTTATTATCAGGTTGTGTTCGATAAAGTTGAGTATCAATACCAGTACGATAAGTAGAATTGTTAAATAATCGGTGATTTGTATAATTATTTACAGAGACTGTGTAATTACTATCAGGATTACCACGCTTTATTTTCATCGTAACGTAAAAATCATCATACTTTTGGCGTAATGATTGAGGTAAGTGTATCGTTAATGTTCCACCTTTATCTCCAATTACTTTATAGACATTACCATTTAAATGTTTTAAATTTTTATAACTCAATGATGATTGATTTAATAAATTAGGAGCTTTAGCTTTATAACTTGTGCCTTCATTGTTTAAAATCACACCTTTTAACATTGCATGTTCTCTATCAATTGCAGTCGTCAATTTTTTACTATTGTATATAGAATCAGTTACTTTAACAGATGGTAAGTTAAGTGTATTTTCATAAATACCATATTGTCCGCTTGATTTTATTTTTTTGAAGTAGGAAGGTAAGTTATTTTGATAATTTTTTAGCATCATATAACGCACTGAAAATAGACTCGAGATATTTTGTCGTCCATTCGTTGATTGATATCTACTCAATGACTCCTCAGCTAAATTAATTTTTAAAGCATCGTAATAATAATCGAGTATATTATGATGAAAAATACTTGAATATAAACTTAACCCTTTAAAATGTTGATACATCGGTGTATTATCTTGCTCGTTGACTCTCCAATCGATACGTTCATCTTCATGCTTATTTTGATTCATTTCTTGAACAAGTGCACGTTGTAAGTCGGAACTATATAAACTGGAATTAATATAAAACGTATTTCCACGATCAGTGTGATCTTTATAGTAAATTTGATTTTTAATAAATACTATAGAGACCAAGATACTTAATAATATAATTGAAACACTATATAAATAACTTAATTTAAAACGATATGTACGATCTTTAATGATAAGAACCATCAATCCAATCAAAGATACAATAGGGACTAATATGAACCATGCTAAAAATTTATGATATATCATAGCACTTATAAATATAACTAATTCTGCAATAATATTACTTATTAGATAAGATTTTGTAGTTAGTGTTTTGAAATATTTTAAAAATAATCCGATTAATAGTGTGGAATTAAAAGCTAAAATAAAATGCCAACGCTTTTGAGGCGCTGAAAAACCATTAAATACTTGGTCGATGAAAGGTATAAAACTAAATATAATAAATACAAAGGTAAGGATAGCAAATAAACGATAATAATAATGTTTATATAATTTAAAACTTAAAAGAGCTTGAATGGTAATAAATAATAATACAATTAAATAATTATCAAAGAAAATATTTGTATTAATATCTAATTTTTCAAATGTATCAACTGCTCCAGAAAAAGGTACACGACGGTTATTTAAAAAGCTTTGAGCACCATGAAAAAAGATAAATAAACTATTACCTAAACCTAACAGGGCACTAATGATTAAAGTTAAAAATGCTTTACTTCTTGAGAGAATATCTTTTGGATGTCTAAATATTATACGAATCAGTATATAACCCGCACCTATTAAACAAAGATAGTATGCAAAATAAAAGTTATTAATTAGTATTAAAGAAACAGTAACAATGAATAGTCCAAACTTCTGTTTTTGTAAGACTCTTTCAATAGAGAGTAATAATAACGGCAGCCAAACAAACACATCACTAAAGAAGGGCCAATACACTGTAAAGCGATAATATAAGGGTGACATAACAAATAAAAACGCTACAACTAAGCTTAACCATTTGTTATTTGAAATGTATTTACTATATAAATAAGTGCAATACATGGCAATCATTGCTTTAATCATGGACATAATCAGTGCATTAATCATCCAAAATAATACATTATGCGTATGTAAAGGAATAAAAATTTTAATAAGTGCAATAAATACTACATTTATTATAAATAAAATATTTGTGGAGAAGTAGTAACTAAGATCTGTAAAGAAATCGCCACCTAATCCAAAATCAGTGGAATAAAACAAATTGCCACTACTCCATTTATCAAATAAATACATTTGAATTGGAACCATTTGTTCCATTCCATCATTTGGACCTGTAAATAAAATACCATCGTGAATAAAACGATAAATGACATAACTATGTCCTATGATGGACAGTGCTATAAAAAGTCCTAGATAAGTAAAGAATTTTTTCATATTAAACCTCTATAGTTAGAATGTACTATTCATAATTAAAAAATGACTACATACTAAATTGTAGAGTATTAAACTTCTTAATAAAAGTATTTATATGTTTTATAAAAAATTAGAAATTTGTTTTTAATATTAGCGATTTAATGAATATGAAATAGCATGTTAAAATATAATAGAATTGATAATAGTAGTGAAGATTTTAAATATTGATTATAATCGAACAGTTGAAATAAATTTAATGAAAGTAGGGTGAATGTCATGGTGATTCAATGGTATCCAGGGCATATGGCAAAGGCCAAAAGAGAAGTGACAGAACAACTTAAGAAAGTAGATGTGGTATTTGAACTTGTTGACGCACGTATACCGTATAGTTCAAGAAATCCAATGATTGATGATGTCATTAAACAAAAACCACGCGTAGTTATTTTAAATAAAAAAGATATGTCGAATTTAAATGAAATGCAAAAGTGGGAACATTTCTTTACTGATAAAGGTTTTTATCCTGTAGCAGTTGATGCGAAACACGGCAAAAATTTAAAAGGTGTAGAATATGCTGCAATTGAAGCGACTAAAGAAAAATTTGAGAAAGAAAAAGCGAAAGGACTTAAACCTAGAGCAATACGTGCCATGATTGTTGGTATACCTAATGTGGGGAAATCTACATTAATTAATAAGTTAGCTAAAAAAAATATTGCTCAAACAGGAAATAAGCCGGGAGTAACGAAACAACAACAATGGATTAAAGTAGGTAAAGCATTACAACTACTAGATACGCCAGGTATTTTATGGCCTAAATTTGAAGATGAAACTGTAGGTAAAAAACTAAGCCTTACTGGTGCCATTAAAGATAGTATCGTACACTTAGATGAAGTAGCAATATACGGTTTACACTTCTTAATTAAACATGATATTGAAGGATTGAAGAATCATTACAATATTGATGTAGAAACTGATGCAGAAATTTTAGAATGGTTTGATGCTATTGGACGTCGACGTGGGTTATTACAAAAAGGAAATGAAGTCGATTACGAGGCTGTCATCGAATTGATTATTAATGATGTGCGTAATGCTAAAATTGGAACTTATTGTTTTGATATTTATTCAGAAATGAAAGGGGACTTAGATTATGCCTCAAACAATTAAAGAGATTAAAGCATTATTAGACACAATTGATTCAATTGAAGCACTTGAACAACATGAATTAATGAGTGATACAAGAAAAGGGGTACAGCAAAATATAGTACGACGTCGTAAACAGCTTTTAAAAGATCAAGAAACACGAGAACATTATCAACAAATGAATAAATATGAAAATGAAATATTAAAGGACAATCCTAATGCTTTAATATGTGGGATTGATGAAGTAGGTCGTGGTCCACTTGCTGGGCCTGTTGTAGCTTGTGCAGTCATTTTAAATAAAGAACATCAATATTTAGGATTAGATGACTCGAAGAAAGTTTCAGCAACAAAGCGAAAAATACTTAACGAACAATTAAAAGAAGGCGTTTATGATTATGCTTACGGGATAGCAAGCGCTGAAGAAATTGATGAGTTCAATATTTACAACGCAACCAAATTAGCTATGAAACGTGCTATTAATCAATTAACAGAACAACCTAACCATTTACTTATTGATGCTATGACATTGGATAATGCAATTCCTCAAACTTCTATTATTAAAGGAGATGCTAAAAGTGTTTCTATTGCTGCTGCTAGTATCATGGCAAAAGAATATAGGGATGGTTTAATGGCGGAAGTAGCACTGAAATATCCTGGTTATGATTTTGAAAAAAATGTAGGATATGGCACTAAATCACACCTTCAAGGATTAAAACAATTAGGCATAACGCCATATCATCGTAAAACGTTTGAGCCTGTTAAATCAATGATATAATTAAATAAAAATAAAATTATTTGAATTTAAAAACTATTGCAAAAAGTATAACACTTTCAGTTTACAAAAGCGCTTACATTTTCTATAATTAAAGTGAACTTAACCTAAGAAACAGGAGGATGGAAGATGAATATCCACGAGTATCAAGGTAAAGAAATATTTCGTGCTATGGGTGTAGCCGTTCCAGAAGGACGTGTAGCATTTACTGCTGAAGAAGCGGTGGAAAAGGCAAAAGAATTAAATTCAGATGTTTATGTAGTGAAATCACAAATTCACGCTGGGGGTAGAGGTAAAGCAGGTGGAGTTAAAATTGCTAAATCACTGTCTGAAGTTGAAACTTATGCTAATGAATTATTAGGCAAGCAATTAGTAACGCATCAAACTGGGCCTGAAGGTAAAGAAGTTAAACGCTTATATATCGAAGAAGGTTGTGATATTCAAAAAGAATATTATGTAGGCTTTGTCATTGATCGTGCTACTGATCGTATTACATTGATGGCTTCTGAAGAAGGTGGAACTGAAATTGAAGAAGTTGCAGCTAAAACGCCAGAAAAGATCTTTAAAGAAACAATCGATCCAGTGATAGGGTTATCACCATTCCAAGCACGTCGTATTGCATTCAATATCAATATTCCAAAAGAATCTGTAAATAAAGCAGCAAAATTCTTACTTTCTTTATATAATGTTTTTGTTGAAAAAGATTGTTCTATTGTTGAAATTAATCCACTTGTAACAACGGGTGATGGTGATGTTTTGGCTTTAGATGCGAAATTAAATTTTGATGATAATGCATTATTTAGACATAAAGATATTTTAGAATTACGTGATTTAGAAGAAGAAGATCCAAAAGAAATTCAAGCATCTAAATATGATTTATCATATATTGCTTTAGATGGTGACATTGGTTGTATGGTTAATGGTGCCGGATTAGCCATGGCTACAATGGATACAATTAATCATTTCGGTGGTACTCCAGCTAACTTCCTAGACGTTGGTGGCGGTGCTACAAAAGAAAAAGTAACTGAAGCATTCAAAATCATCTTGGGGGATGATAATGTTAAAGGTATTTTTGTAAATATCTTCGGTGGAATTATGAAATGTGATGTGATTGCAGAAGGTATTGTAGCAGCAGTTAAAGAAGTCGAATTAACTTTACCTTTAGTTGTTCGTTTAGAAGGCACAAACGTTAAACGTGGTAAAGAGATTTTAAATGAATCTGGTCTAGCAATTGAACCAGCAGCAACAATGGCTGAAGGTGCACAACAAATTGTTAAACTTGTTAAAGAAGCGTAAGGAAAGGATGGGAACACTAAAATGGGTGTATTTATAGATAAGAATACTAAGGTAATGGTGCAAGGTATTACAGGGTCTACTGCCCTTTTCCATACAAAACAAATGCTTGATTATGGCACACAAATTGTCGCAGGGGTAACACCAGGTAAAGGTGGACAAGTTGTTGAAGGCGTGCCAGTGTATAATACAGTAGCTGAAGCTAAAAAAGAAACAGGTGCTAACGTATCAGTAGTTTACGTACCAGCACCATTTGCTGCAGATTCAATTTTAGAAGCAGCTGATGCAGAATTAGATATGGTGATCTGTATTACTGAACATATTCCAGTTGTTGATATGATTAAAGTGAAACGTTATTTAGAGGGTAGAAAAACACGTTTAGTTGGACCGAACTGTCCTGGTGTAATTACGGCAGATGAATGTAAAATTGGTATCATGCCAGGTTATATTCATAAAAAAGGGCATGTAGGTGTTGTTTCTCGTTCAGGTACTTTAACATATGAAGCAGTACATCAATTAACTGAAGAAGGTATTGGTCAAACCACAGCAGTAGGTATCGGTGGGGACCCAGTTAACGGTACAAACTTTATCGATGTACTTAAAGCATTTAATGAAGATGAAGAAACAAAAGCTGTTGTTATGATTGGCGAAATCGGTGGTACTGCTGAAGAAGAAGCAGCTGAATGGGTCAAAGCAAACATGACTAAACCAGTGGTTGGTTTTGTTGGTGGACAAACAGCACCTCCAGGAAAACGTATGGGCCATGCAGGTGCAATCATCTCAGGTGGTAAAGGAACTGCTGCAGAAAAAATTAAAACGCTTAATGAATGTGGTGTTAAAACAGCAGATACACCATCAGAAATTGGTACAACACTAATTGAAGCGGCAAAAGAAGCAGGCATTTATGAAGAACTATTAACAGTGAAGTAGCAATTATGTAATTAATAATTGAATTCAAACTGTCAACAATTACTGAAATTTGTTGGCAGTTTTTCTTATATATATCGTAGACTACAATATATTATAAATGACTGAACGCTCTATTTTTCACATGTTATGAAATCAAAAAGTATACATAATCTTTTAATATTATTACTCCTTACATTTATATATCAAATTTGTCTTATAAATGAAATTTTACTGTTAATGATTCACGGTATAATAAATTAAAAGGAGACATTTACTTCATGAATGATTTTATTTTATTAAAAATGAGATGGATAGGGTATACGACCCAACATATTCATCATTTACTCAATGTATTTCCAAAATTTTTCAATGTTAATGAACATGATCAATTTGAAATGATCAATGAATGGGAATCTCTATATTTAAAAAAGAAGCGTTTTACTCAATTAACAGAGATTTCTTACGATTATATTCAAACCCAACTTTCTAGATATCAGGTTAACTATGTTACTTCATTTTCTTCTCAATATCCTTCATTGCTTAAAACTATTTACGACTATCCTTTTATATTATTTTATCGTGGAAATATACATTTATTATCATCTACGTATACTTTAGGTGTTGTAGGTTCACGTGAGGCCACAAATTATTCTAAGTGTGCACTAGATTATCTATTTCCTCACTTTATAAATATTCCACTAACGATTGTATCCGGTTTAGCGAAAGGTGCTGATAGCATAGCTCATCAATTCGCATTAAAACATCATCTTCCAACTATTGCAGTTCTAGGTTTTGGTCATTTAAATCATTATCCAAAGGAAACACGAAAGTTACGCAATATAATTGAAGAAACTGGTTTAGTCATAAGTGAATATCCTCCTTTAACAAAAATAAACAAATATCAATTCCCTGAAAGAAATCGTCTGATAAGCGGGTTGTCTCGTGGTGTATTAATTACTGAAGCTAAAATTAAAAGTGGTAGTCAAATTACAATAGATTGTGCTTTAGATCAAAATAGAAATGTTTATGTACTGCCTGGATCGATGTTTAATCCTTTGACAAAAGGAAATTTATTACGTGCTCAAGAAGGTGCAATGATTGTTTCAGAAGCAGAAGATATATTATATGATTATCGCTTTTTAAACGATTAAATATATAAATAATTAATTGTGAAAATTCAAAGGATATTTCACAAAAAAATATCTATATTGGATTAAAATATTGACAAAAACAAAATTAACCGTTTATCATTTATCTTTAGTAATTGAAAAAGCAAGGGGGAATTCACTTTGGCAGATAATTTAGTCATCGTTGAGTCGCCTGCAAAAGCGAAAACCATTGAAAAATATTTAGGTAAACGATATAAAGTTATTGCTTCTATGGGACACGTACGAGATTTACCAAGAAGTCAAATGGGTGTAGACGTAGAAGATAACTATGAACCAAAATATATAACTATTCGAGGTAAAGGTCCTGTTGTTAAAGATTTAAAAAAATATGCGAAAAAAGCTAAAAAAGTTTTCTTAGCTAGTGACCCTGACCGCGAAGGTGAAGCGATTGCTTGGCATTTATCAAAAATTTTAGAACTTGAAGAATCAAAAGAAAACAGAGTTGTATTTAATGAAATCACTAAGGATGCAGTAAAAGAAAGTTTTAAACATCCTCGTGGTATTGAAATGAATTTAGTTGATGCACAACAAGCGCGTCGTATTTTAGATAGACTTGTAGGTTATAATATTTCTCCAGTACTATGGAAGAAAGTAAAAAAAGGATTGTCAGCTGGTCGAGTACAATCAGTTGCTTTAAGATTAGTCATTGACCGTGAAAATGAAATCCGTAATTTTAAACCAGAAGAATATTGGTCAATTGAAGGTGAATTTAGATATAAAAAATCAAAGTTCACTGCTAAATTCTTACATTATAAAAACAAACCGTATAAATTAAAAACAAAAAAAGATGTTGAAAAAATTACATCCGAATTAAATGGTGATGAATTTGAAATCACTAATGTAAATAAAAAAGAAAAAACGAGATACCCTGCAAATCCATTTACAACGTCTACGTTACAACAAGAAGCAGCACGTAAACTTAATTTTAAAGCACGTAAGACTATGATGTTAGCACAGCAATTATATGAAGGTATCGATTTGAAACGACAAGGTACAGTTGGATTAATCACATATATGAGAACAGATTCAACACGAATCTCACAAACTGCTAAAGATGAAGCAAAATCATATATTGAAGAGAAGTATGGTACTGAGTATACTTCAAACCGTAAAACAAAAGGTAAACAAGGGGATCAAGATGCCCATGAAGCTATTCGTCCAACAAGTACATTACGTACACCAGATGAAATGAAAGCATATTTAACACGTGATCAACATCGCTTGTATAAATTAATTTGGGAACGTTTTGTAGCAAGTCAAATGGCTCCTGCAGTTTTAGATACTGTGGCTTTAGATGTAACACAAAATGACATTAAATTTAGAGCAAATGGACAAACAATCAAATTTAAAGGCTTTATGACATTATATGTTGAAGCAAAAGATGACAAAGATAATGATAAAGAAAATAAATTACCAAAATTAAATCAAGGTGACAAAGTAACTGCAACACAAATTGAACCGGCACAACATTTCACTCAACCACCTCCACGATACACAGAGGCACGATTAGTTAAAACATTAGAAGAATTAAAAATTGGTAGACCTTCAACATATGCTCCAACGATTGACACAATTCAAAAACGTAATTATGTTAAACTTGAAAGTAAACGTTTTGTACCAACTGAACTAGGAGAAATCGTGTATGAGCAAGTGAAGGATTACTTCCCAGAAATTATTGATGTTGAATTTACAGTTAATATGGAAACCTTGCTCGATAAAATTGCAGAAGGTGATATCGGTTGGAGAAAAGTTATCGATAATTTCTATGGTAGTTTTAAATTAGATGTTGCACGTGCAGAGGAAGAAATGGAAAAAGTTGAAATTAAAGATGAACCAGCCGGCGAAGATTGTGAAGTATGTGGAGCTCCTATGGTAATAAAAATGGGACGTTATGGTAAATTTATGGCGTGCTCGAATTTCCCAGATTGTCGAAATACAAAAGCTATTGTTAAAACTATTGGTGTCACTTGTCCAAAATGCAAAGATGGCGATGTAGTTGAGAGAAAATCTAAGAAAAATAGATTATTTTATGGTTGTTCGAATTATCCAGAGTGTGATTTTATTTCTTGGGATAAACCAATAGGAAGAGATTGTCCAAAATGTAATCATTACTTGATGCAACATAAAAAAGGACGTAGTTCTCAAGTGATTTGTTCTAATTGTGACTATAAAGAAGAAGTACAAAAATAGAGTTTTATTAAAGGAGAATGTATATGAGTCAAACTGTTAATGTTATAGGCGCAGGATTAGCTGGTTCAGAAGCAGCTTATCAATTAGCAGAACGTGGTATTAAAGTGAATTTAATCGAAATGCGTCCTGTTAAACAAACGCCTGCCCATCATACAGATAAATTTGCTGAGTTAGTATGTTCTAATTCACTACGTGGTAATGCATTAACAAATGGTGTAGGTGTGCTTAAAGAAGAAATGCGACGTTTAGATTCATTAATCATCGCAGCAGCTGATAAAGCTAGAGTTCCAGCTGGTGGTGCATTAGCAGTAGATAGACATGACTTTGCTGGTTATATTACAGATACATTGAAAAATCATCCTAATGTAACTGTTTTGAATAAAGAAATTCACAGTATTCCAGAAGGACATACAATCATTGCAACAGGCCCGTTAACAACTGAACATTTAGCTAAAGAAATTGTAGAAATTACAGGTAAAGATCAACTATATTTCTACGATGCAGCAGCTCCAATCATTGAAAAAGATTCAATTGATATGGATAAAGTCTATTTGAAATCACGCTATGATAAAGGTGAAGCAGCATATTTAAACTGCCCTATGACTGAAGAAGAATTCAATCGTTTTTATGATGCGGTATTAGAAGCTGAAGTTGCACCTGTAAATGAATTTGAAAAAGAAAAATATTTTGAAGGATGTATGCCATTTGAAGTGATGGCTGGTAGAGGTCGTAAAACATTACTATTTGGTCCAATGAAACCAGTAGGATTAGAAGACCCTAAAACTGGTAAACGTCCATATGCAGTAGTGCAATTACGTCAAGATGACGCGGCTGGTACGCTTTATAATATTGTCGGCTTCCAAACACATTTAAAATGGGGCGCTCAAAAAGAAGTCATTCAATTAATTCCAGGTTTAGAAAATATTGATATTGTTAGATATGGTGTGATGCATAGAAATACCTTCATTAATTCACCTGATGTTTTAAATGAAAAATATGAATTAATTAATAATGATAGAATTCAATTTGCAGGACAAATGACAGGTGTGGAAGGATATGTTGAAAGTGCAGCAAGTGGACTTGTAGCAGGTATCAATTTAGCGCATAAGTTACTTGGAAAAGGAGAAGTGATTTTTCCAAGAGAAACAATGATAGGCAGTATGGCTTATTATATTTCTCATGCTAAAAATGAAAAAAACTTCCAACCAATGAATGCTAACTTTGGTTTATTGCCGTCACTTGATCGCCGCATTAAAGATAAAAAAGAACGTTATGAAGCACAAGCATATCGTGCACTAGACTATTTAGAAAATTTCAAAAAAACGTTATAGATTTAAATTATAATAAAATATTTTGAAGGAATTTTTAAATTATTCACAAATTCTCAAAAGATTTTGAATTCTATAGCTAATTATTTTAGTCCCCCTCAGTTTATATGCTACAATGCATATGATGGAGGGGATTTTTAGTGGAAGAAATCCAAAAGAAATTTTTGAATATGCTTAAAGTTGAAAGAAATTTCTCCGACCATACATTAAAAGCGTATCATGACGATTTAGCTCAATTTAATCAGTTTTTAGAACAAGAACTGTTAAATTTAAGAACGTTTGAATATAAAGATGCAAGAAATTATCTAAGTTATTTATATTCCAATAATTTGAAACGTACTACTGTATCAAGAAAAATATCAACATTAAGAACATTTTATGAGTTCTGGATGACTCAAGATACATCTGTAAATAATCCTTTTATACAACTTGTACATCCTAAGAAAGAGCAATATCTTCCTCAATTTTTTTATGAAGAAGAAATGGAAGCATTATTTAATACTGTTTCAAACGATGCAAAAAAAGGATTAAGAGATAGAGTAGTAATTGAATTATTATATGCAACAGGCATTCGTGTTTCAGAACTTGTGAATATAAAGGTTATGGATTTAGATATGAATCTTCCAGGGGTAAAGGTATTGGGTAAGGGAAATAAAGAACGATTTGTGCCTTTTGGAGAGTTTTGTAGACAAAGTATTGAACAATATTTAGAAAAATTCAAACCACTTAAAGGTAAAAGTCATCCTTATTTAATTGTTAATATGAAAGGTGATCCTATTACTGAGAGGGGTATTAGATATCTTCTCAATGATGTAGTTAAACGTACAGCGGGGGTAACTGAAATCCACCCTCATAAATTAAGACATACATTTGCTACACATTTATTGAATCAAGGTGCAGACCTAAGAACAGTTCAATCTTTATTAGGACACGTTAACCTTTCTACAACTGGTAAGTATACACATGTATCTAATCAACAATTGCGCAAAGTGTATTTAAATGCACATCCTCGAGCAAAAAAGGAGAGTAAATAAATGAGTAAGACATCATTACATGCTACAACGATATATGCTGTAAGACACAATGGAGAAGCGGCAATGGCTGGAGACGGTCAAGTTACACTTGGTGAACAAGTAATTATGAAGCAAACAGCTAGAAAAGTAAGACGCTTATACGAAGGTAAAGTGTTAGCAGGATTTGCAGGAAGCGTAGCCGATGCATTTACATTATTTGAAAAATTTGAAACTAAATTACAACAATTTAGCGGTAATTTAGAACGCGCTGCTGTAGAACTTGCTCAAGAATGGCGTGGAGATAAGCAATTACGTCAACTGGAAGCCATGCTTATCGTAATGGATAAAGATGGTATTTTAGTGGTAAGTGGTACAGGTGAAGTCATTGCGCCTGACGATGATTTAATCGCTATTGGTTCAGGAGGAAACTATGCATTAAGTGCAGGAAGAGCACTTAAACGTCATGCTTCACATATGACTGCTAAAGAAATGGCATATGAAAGCTTAAAAGTGGCTTCAGATATTTGTGTATTTACAAATGATAATATTATTGTTGAGACTTTATAAATAACATATATAAACAAAACGGAAATGAATTGATATGGACATACATTAAGGTGGAGGTAATAGTAAATGGATGCAAACGGTATAAAATTAACACCTAAAGATATCGTATCTAAATTGGACGAATATATTGTAGGTCAAGAAGATGCAAAACGTAAAGTAGCAATCGCGTTAAGAAATAGATACAGAAGAAGTCTTCTTGATGAAGAAACTAAGCAAGAAATTGCACCCAAAAATATTTTAATGATTGGCCCAACTGGTGTAGGTAAAACAGAAATTGCACGCCGTATGGCAAAAGTCGTAGGTGCACCATTCATTAAAGTAGAAGCTACAAAATTCACTGAAGTTGGATATGTTGGACGTGATGTAGAAAGTATGGTTAGAGACTTGGTGGACGTGTCTGTAAGACTCGTAAAAGAGCAAAAGAAATCATTAGTTGAAGATGAAGCAACACAAAAAGCTAATGAAAAATTAGTAAAATTACTTGTTCCTAGTATGAAGAAAAAAGCAGCTCAAAATAATAATCCACTTGAATCTCTTTTAGGTGGTGCTATTCCTAATTTTAATCAGAATGACGAGGAAGAAGAAGCCCCTACAGAAGAAATCAAAACAAAACGGTCAGAAATAAGACAACAACTTTTAGCAGGTAAGCTAGAAGAAGAAAAAGTTAGAATCAAAGTTGAACAAGACCCTGGCGCATTAGGAATGTTAGGCACGAGTCAAAATCAACAAATGCAAGATATGATGAATCAATTGATGCCTAAACGAAAAGTAGAAAGAGAAGTACCAGTAAAAACAGCACGTAAAATTCTTACTGATGATTTTGCAGATGAATTAATTGATCAAGAAACTGCTAATCAAGAAGCTTTAGAATTAGCAGAACAAATGGGAATTATCTTTATCGATGAGATTGATAAAGTCGCTACAAACAATTCCAATAGTGGTCAAGATGTATCAAGACAAGGTGTTCAAAGAGATATATTACCAATCCTTGAAGGTAGCATGATTCAAACTAAGTATGGTACTGTAAATACTGAGCACATGCTATTTATTGGTGCTGGCGCTTTCCATGTTTCTAAACCAAGTGACTTGATTCCTGAGTTACAAGGGCGTTTTCCAATTCGAGTTGAACTTGAAAGCTTAACAGTCAATGATTTCTATAGAATATTGACTGAACCTAAGTTATCTCTTATAAAGCAGTATGAAGCACTGTTAAAAACTGAAGAAGTTACGGTCAACTTCTCTGATGAAGCGATAACACGATTAGCTGAAATGGCATATCAAGTGAATCAAGATACAGACAATATTGGTGCACGTCGATTACACACTATTTTAGAAAAAATGTTAGAAGATTTATCTTTTGAAGCACCAAATATGCCAAATGCAGTAGTAGATATAACACCACAGTATGTTGATGATAAGTTGAAATCTATTTCAACAAACAAAGATTTAAGTGCATTTATTTTATAATATAAATAAAGGAGAAATTTTATGAGCTTATTATCTAAAACTAGAGAATTAAATACATTATTACAAAAACATAAAGGCATTGCGGTAGACTTTAAAGATGTTGCTCAGACTATTAGTAATGTAACTGTTACAAATGTCTTCATCGTTTCTCGTAGAGGTAAAATTTTAGGTTCAAGTTTAAATGAACTTTTAAAGAGTGAACGAATTAGTAATATGTTGACTGAAAGTAAACATATTCCAAGTGAATACACTGAACTACTTATGCAAGTTCAACAAACTGAAGCGAATATTGATATTGATTCAGACTTGACAGTATTCCCTCCAGAACACAGAGATGTATTTATTAATAGTAGAACAACCATCTTCCCGATTTTAGGGGGAGGCGAACGCTTAGGTACACTGATTCTAGGAAGAGTTAAAGATGACTTTAATGAAAATGATTTAGTGCTTGGCGAATACGCTGCAACTGTTATTGGTATGGAAATTTTACGTGAGAAACATAATGAAGTTGAGAAAGAAGCACGTGATAAAGCTGCTATTACAATGGCAATCAATTCATTATCTTATTCTGAAAAAGAAGCGATTGAACATATTTTTGAGGAACTTGGTGGTAATGAAGGTCTATTAATTGCATCTAAAGTAGCAGATAGAGTAGGTATTACACGTTCTGTAATTGTAAATGCGTTACGTAAATTAGAAAGTGCTGGTGTAATAGAATCACGATCGCTTGGCATGAAAGGTACATTTATTAAAGTTAAAAAAGAAAAATTCTTAGATGAACTTAATCGAAGTGAATAAATATTTTTTAAAACTACTATCTATCTATTAAAATTAAGATAGTAGTTTTTTATTTTACACAGTTAAAAAATGTTGCGTAATGATTCTAGATATGATATTATTATTGACGGCTATAAAGCCAATACACACGTAGTGAATGTAAATATAAAGGGTGCAGTCTTAAGTATTGTCTTTATATTAGTTTACTATGGAGGTAATTAACCAATAGGAGGAATTTAACATGGCAGTAATTTCAATGAAACAATTACTAGAAGCCGGTGTTCACTTCGGTCACCAAACACGCCGTTGGAACCCAAAAATGAAAAAATATATCTTTACTGAAAGAAATGGTATTTATATCATTGACTTACAAAAAACAGTAAAAAAAGTTGAAGAAGCTTATAACTTCTTAAAACAAGTATCTGAAGATGGCGGTAAAGTCTTATTCGTAGGTACTAAAAAACAAGCACAAGAATCAGTTAAAGCTGAAGCAGAACGTGCTGGTCAATTCTACGTTAACCAAAGATGGTTAGGTGGAATCTTAACTAATTATAAAACAATCTCAAAACGTATTAAACGTATTTCTGAAATTGAAAAAATGGAAGAAGACGGTTTATTTGACGTTTTACCTAAAAAAGAAGTTGTTGAACTTAAAAAAGAATATGACCGTTTAATCAAATTCTTAGGCGGTATTCGTGATATGAAATCTATGCCTCAAGCATTATTCGTAGTTGACCCTCGTAAAGAGCGCAATGCGATTGCTGAAGCACGTAAATTAAATATCCCTATCGTTGGTATCGTTGACACTAACTGTGATCCTGATGAAATCGACTATGTTATCCCAGCGAATGATGATGCTATTCGTGCCGTTAAATTATTAACTGGTAAAATGGCTGACGCTGTCTTAGAAGGTCAACAAGGTATTTCAAACGATGAAGTAGCTGCAGAACAAAACATCGATTTAGATGAAAGTGAAGAAACTCAAAAAGCAGAATCAACTGAAGAAAATACTACTGTTGAATCAAACTAAGATATAGTTTAAATGGGTGATAAGATGTAATGCTTATCGCCCTTTTTTTAAAATATTTATTTAAAATGGATAGTAAATTGGGTATAAATATAAAAGATAAATATTCAATTATACTTTTAAATCAGATTTTATTTTTAAAACAACCTTAATTTAAAAAATTATTAATAAATCGTAATAGAGTATTGGAAATAATAGTACCTTTAATGGTAATATTTAAATATCATCTATTATTACAATTAGACATATTGGAGGAATAATTAATGGCAATTTCAGCAAAACTTGTTAAAGAATTACGTGAAAGAACTGGCGCAGGTATGATGGATTGTAAAAAAGCGCTAACTGAAACTGATGGAGATATCGATAAAGCAATCGACTACTTACGTGAAAAAGGTATTGCTAAAGCAGCTAAAAAAGCTGATCGAATCGCTGCTGAAGGTTTAGTACATGTAGAAGTAAAAGGTAATGAAGCAGCAATCGTTGAAATTAACTCTGAAACTGATTTCGTTGCTCGAAACGAAGGATTCCAAGAATTAGTTAAAGAAATTGCTAATCAAATCCTTGAAAGTAAAGCTGAAACAGTAGAAGCTTTATTAGAAACTAAATTAGCAAGTGGTCAAACAGTTGATGAAAGAATGAAAGAGGCTATCTCAACAATCGGTGAAAAATTAAGCATCCGTCGTTTTGCTATTAGAACTAAATCTGATAACGATGCTTTTGGTGCATACTTACACATGGGTGGACGTATCGGTGTATTGACTGTTGTTGAAGGTTCTACTGATGAAGAAGCAGCTAAAGATGTAGCAATGCACATCGCTGCAATTAATCCTAAATATGTTTCTTCAGACCAAGTAAGTGACGAAGAAATTAATCACGAAAGAGAAGTATTAAAACAACAAGCATTAAATGAAGGTAAACCTGAAAATATCGTTGAAAAAATGGTTGAAGGTCGTTTACGTAAATATCTTCAAGAAATTTGTGCTGTTGACCAAAACTTCGTTAAAGACCCAGATCAAACAGTTGAAGCTTTCTTAAAATCTAAAGGCGGTAAATTAGCTGACTTCGTACGTTATGAAGTAGGCGAAGGTATGGAAAAACGCGAAGAAAACTTTGCTGATGAAGTTAAAGGTCAAATGAAATAATTTGTTCACATTATTCTAACAAGAAAGAAGACACCTTTAAGGAATTCTATATAATAAAATTCTTTTATTATAGAAGACCATTAGTGTCTTCTTTACTTGTATATATTACATATCATTAATCATAGAGAGGAAAAAATAATGGCGCAGACTTCTAAATATAAACGTGTAGTACTGAAACTTAGTGGTGAAGCACTTGCAGGTGAAAAAGGTTTTGGTATCAATCCTATCATCATTAAAAGTGTAGCAAAACAAGTCGCTGAAGTAGCTAAAATGGATTGTGAAATAGCGGTTATCGTTGGTGGCGGTAATATTTGGAGAGGTAAAACAGGTAGCGATTTAGGCATGGACCGTGGTACAGCTGATTATATGGGCATGCTTGCTACTGTAATGAATGCATTGGCATTACAAGATAGTTTAGAGCAATTAGATTGTGATACACGAGTATTAACTTCAATTGAAATGAAACAGGTTGCTGAGCCTTATATTCGTCGTCGCGCAATTAGACATTTAGAGAAAAAACGCGTAGTTATTTTTGCAGCTGGTATTGGTAATCCATACTTCTCTACTGACACAACTGCAGCACTACGTGCAGCTGAAGTAGAGGCCGATGTCATTTTAATGGGTAAAAATAATGTTGATGGTGTGTATTCTGCCGACCCAAAAATTGATAAAAATGCTGTAAAATATGATCATCTAACACATATTCAAATGTTACAAGAAGGCCTACAAGTTATGGATTCAACTGCTTCTTCATTCTGTATGGATAATAACATTCCATTAAATGTATTCTCTATTATGGAAGAAGGCAATATTAAACGTGCCGTTATGGGCGAAAAAATTGGTACATTAATTACTAAATAATTAGAGGTGTAAATGTATGAGTGAGATAATTCAAGATACAAAATCTAGAATGAAAAAATCAATTGAAAATTTATCACGTGAATTAGCTAATATTAGTGCGGGTAGAGCGAATTCTAATTTATTAAACGGAGTAAATGTTGATTATTATGGTGCGCCAACACCAGTTCAACAGTTAGCGAGTATAAACGTGCCTGAAGCACGCTTACTTGTCATTTCTCCATATGATAAATCATCTGTAGCTGATATTGAAAAAGCGATTATTGCTGCTAACCTAGGTGTGAACCCTACTAGTGACGGTGAAGTTATTCGTATCACTGTTCCTGCTTTAACTGAAGAACGCCGTAAAGAATTAGTTAAAAATGTTAAAAAAATCGGTGAAGATTCAAAAGTTTCAATCCGTAATATTCGTCGTGATATCAATGATCAATTGAAAAAAGACGAAAAAAATGGAGACATTACTGAAGATGATTTAAGAAGCCAAACAGAAGATGTTCAAAAAGTAACAGACAATTCAATTAAAGAAATTGATAATTTAGTTGATGAAAAAGAAAAAGATATTATGTCTGTTTAATATTTCATCATACTCTTCTATGACAAGATTATAAATTGTTTTAGTCTAAACTGTGCCAAGTCAGACTTTGGTACAGTTTTTTAATTTGCTTATTCAATGCCATTATTTAGTATGATAAAATGATAGATGATTTCTTAAATAACCTATATAATATAACAGAAATGATCAGGCTCGGAGGAAAGACCATGTTTAGAAAGCTAATAAAAAGAAATAAGACTAAAATCAATCAAAATGATGATTTAGATATACATAATTTACCTGAACATATAGCAATTATCATGGACGGAAATGGTCGTTGGGCAAAAAAGCGTAAAATGCCTAGAATTAAAGGTCACTATGAAGGTATGCAAACCATAAAAAAAGTGACACGTGAAGCAAGTCATTTAGGTATTAAATATTTAACTTTATACGCTTTTTCAACGGAAAATTGGTCAAGACCTGAAAGTGAAGTTAATTATATCATGAATTTACCTGTGAATTTTTTAAAAACATTTCTACCAGAACTTATAGAGAAAAATGTTAAGATAGAAACTATTGGTTTTTTAGATGCAGTACCCCAATCAACAATTGAGGCGATTAATTATGCTAAAGAAAAAACCAAAAATAATACAGGCTTGAAATTAGTATTTGCCATTAATTATGGTGGACGAGCTGAACTTGTTCAAAGTATGAAATCAATTTATGATGAACTTCAACGTAATGGTCAAAACAGTGATGATATTGATGAATTGATGATTTCCAAACATTTAATGACCCATCCATATCCAGATCCAGATTTATTAATACGTACATCTGGAGAACAACGCCTTAGTAACTTCTTAATTTGGCAGGCTTCGTATAGTGAATTTATTTTTAATGAGAAGTTATGGCCAGACTTTGATGGTGAAGAATTAAAACAATGTATAAAAATATATCAATCTCGCCAAAGACGTTTTGGAGGATTAAGTGAGGAGTAAATTATGAAAGTAAGAACATTGACCGCGATTATAGCATTGCTTATTTTTCTACCTATATTATTAAAAGGTGGAACTATTTTAATGCTTTTTGCTTATTTGCTGGCGCTCATTGCTTTAAAAGAATTGTTAAATATGAATATGATTAAATTTTTATCAATTCCAGGTATTTTCAGTGCTATAGCGCTTATTATTATTATGCTTCCTCAGTCTGCCGGAGATTGGGTGAGTGATGTTCAATTAAAAAGTTTAATTGCAATGAGCTTCATACTATTAAGTTATACTGTACTTTCGAAAAACAGATTTAGCTTTATGGACGCTGCATTTTGTTTAATGTCTGTAGCATACGTTGGAATAGGATTTATGTATTTTTATGCTACACGTTCTTATGGTTTACATTATATACTTTTTGCATTTTTAATCGTATGGTTAACAGATACTGGCGCATATATATTTGGACGATTAATGGGAAAACACAAACTATGGCCAGTTATTAGTCCAAACAAAACGATTGAAGGTTTTATTGGAGGACTCATTTGTAGTTTAATTGTTCCACTTGTAATGATGTTTTTTGTAGATTTTCATCTAAATATTTGGCTGTTATTATTAATTACAATTATTTTAAGTGTATTTGGTCAATTAGGTGACTTAGTAGAATCTGGTTTTAAACGTCATTTTGGTGTTAAAGATTCAGGCAGAATCTTGCCAGGACATGGCGGTATTTTAGATAGATTTGATAGCTTTATGTTTGTTTTACCACTGTTAAACATTCTATTACTACAAATGTAATAAAAAATTAACGTTTTATTTATTTATGAAAAGCATATAATGATATAATTGAGGAGTTATTGAGTTCACATTTGATTAATATTATACAATCGTGTACTTTATAGCTCTTTTTTTAAAACTGTTTTTTTATACTAGAAATTATTATAAAATTTAAAATCTAAAATCTTATAATCTAGATAATTTAAATATTAAAATTAATTGAGGTGTTGTAAGTGAGTTATTTAATCACAATCGTCTCATTTATTATCGTATTTGGTGTACTCGTTACAGTACATGAATATGGACATATGTTTTTTGCAAAACGTGCAGGTATTATGTGTCCAGAATTTGCGATTGGAATGGGACCCAAAATTTTCAGTTTCCGTAAAGATGAAACGTTATATACAATACGTTTACTTCCAGTTGGTGGATATGTAAGAATGGCAGGAGATGGATTAGAAGAACCACCCGTTCAGCCAGGAATGAATGTTAAAATAAAACTAAATGAACAAGATGAAATTACACATATTATTTTAGATGATCAACATAAATTCCAAAAAATTGAAGCGATTGAAGTTAAACGATGTGATTTTAAAGATGATTTATATATTGAAGGTATTACAGCATATGATAATGAAAGACATCATTTTAATATTGCTAAAAAAGCTTACTTTGTTGAAAATGGTAGTTTAATTCAAATTGCACCAAGGCATCGTCAATTTACACATAAAAAACCATTACCTAAGTTTTTAACTTTATTTGCGGGCCCATTATTTAACTTTATTTTAGCTCTCGTACTATTTATTGGCTTAGC
Source organism: Staphylococcus sp. SUC_1.2 (assembly GCF_026222585.1). Lineage (NCBI taxonomy): Bacteria > Bacillati > Bacillota > Bacilli > Caryophanales > Staphylococcaceae > Staphylococcus > Staphylococcus sp. SUC_1.2. The sequence goes on from NZ_JANJPM010000003.1 coordinate 95,914, forward strand.
TTATTATCAAGGTACGCCTACCCCTACAGTAAAACAATTAGCAGACAATTATCCAGCACAAGAAGCTGGATTAAAAGCTGGAGATAAAATTGTTCAAGTTGGACACTATAAAATTAACGATTTTAGCGATATTCAAAGTGCACTTAATAAAACGAAAGACCATCAAACAACAATTAAAATTGTACGAGATGGTCACACCAAATCACTAGATGTTACACCTAAAAAACAAGTGATTAAACAGACAAAATTAAATTCTAAAACTTCTTATGTATTAGGTTTTCAACCTGCGAATGAACATTCACTATTTAAGCCATTAGCATTAGGCGTACAACAATTTTTAGATGCAAGTGTACTTATTTTTAAAGCAGTTGGAACAATGATTGGAAGTATTTTCACAGGTGGCTTTACTTTTGATATGTTAAATGGTCCAGTGGGTATTTATCACAATGTAGATTCTGTAGTAAAACAAGGTATTATTGCATTAACATACTATACGGCATTGCTGAGTGTTAACTTAGGGATTATGAACTTATTACCTATTCCAGCTTTAGATGGTGGTAGAATTTTATTTGTTATTTATGAAGCGATATTTAGAAGACCAGTAAACAAAAAAGCTGAAACTGCAATTATTGCTGTTGGAGCTATATTTGTAGTGATTATTATGGTCTTAGTCACTTGGAATGATATACAACGTTATTTCTTATAATTTAGGAGGATAAAAAATGAAACAATCGAAAGTCTTTATACCAACAATGAGAGAAGTCCCTTCTGAAGCTGAGGCTTTAAGTCATCAGTTGTTATTAAAAGCAGGTTTAATTAAACAAAGCACAAGTGGTATTTATAGTTATTTACCCTTAGCAACACGTGTACTAAATCATATTTCTAAAATCATTCGTGAAGAAATGGAAAATATTGATGCAGTTGAGATTTTAATGCCAGCATTGCAGCAAGCAGAACTTTGGGAAGAGTCGGGACGTTGGGGCGCTTATGGTCCTGAATTAATGCGATTAAAAGACCGTAATGGAAGAGAATTTGCTTTAGGACCTACTCACGAAGAAGTAGTGACTTCTATCGTTAGAGACGAATTAAAGTCTTATAAACAATTACCATTAACATTATTCCAAATTCAATCTAAGTTCCGTGATGAAAAACGTCCACGTTTTGGTTTATTACGTGGAAGAGAGTTCATCATGAAAGATGCTTATTCTTTCCATGCTGATGAAGCATCATTAGATCAAACATATCAAGAGATGTACAATGCTTATAGTCGTATTTTTAAACGTGTTGGAATTAATGCGCGTCCAGTAGTAGCTGATTCAGGTGCTATTGGCGGTAATCATACACATGAATTTATGGCTTTAAGTGAAATTGGTGAAGATACGATTGTGTATAGTGAAAATAGTGATTATGCAGCAAATATTGAAAAAGCTGAAGTTAAGTATTATCCAAATGAGAAACATACAGACATTAAATCACTAGAAAAAATAGAAACGCCAAATATTAAAACAGCTCAAGAATTGGCTGACTTTTTAAATCGTCCAATTGATGAAATTGTAAAAACAATGATTTTCAAAGTGGATGGAGAATTCATGATGTTCTTAGTAAGAGGCCATCACGAGCTCAATGATGTGAAGGTGAAAGCATACTTTGAAACTGATAATGTGGAAATGGCGACTCAAGATGAAATTGTAAATTTACTTGGAGCAAATCCTGGTTCATTAGGACCTATTCATAATAAAGACATTAAAATTATTGCTGATAATTTTGTTAAAGATTTAAATAACATAGTGGTAGGTGCTAATGAAGATGGCTATCACTATATTAATGCAAATGTTGAGCGTGATTTTAATATCGATGAATACGGAGACTTTAGATTTATTTTAGAAGGTGAACCGTTAAGTGATGGTTCTGGAAATGCAAATTTTGCAGAAGGTATTGAAGTTGGACAAGTATTTAAACTGGGAACGAAATATTCTGAAGCAATGAATGCTAAATTTTTAGATAATCAAGGTAAAGCGCAACCTTTAATTATGGGTTGCTATGGTATCGGAGTGTCTAGAACATTAAGTGCGATTGTTGAGCAAAATAATGATGAAAATGGTATTATTTGGCCAAAGTCAGTCACTCCATTTGATTTACATTTAATTACAATCAATCCTAAAAAAGAAGAACAACTTGAATTAGGAGATAAATTATACTCAGAATTACAATCTAAATATGATGTACTTTATGATGATCGTAAAGAGCGTGCAGGCGTTAAATTTAATGACGCTGATTTAATTGGTTTACCGATAAGAATTGTTGTAGGTAAAAATGCAAGTGAAGGTATTGTTGAAGTTAAAGTGCGTCAAACGGGTGAAAGTGAAGAAGTTCATGTTAATGAATTAGACAATCACATTGCTTCACTCTATGAAAAACTATAGGTGCACATGAATAAAAATGGTTGGAACATTTTGTTGTTTCCAACCTCTTTTATTGTTTTTATTAGTTAAACTGTAATCATGAAAAATAAATGTGAAAGTAGTATAATATAAATCAAGTTTTTTAAAGTAAATGATAAGTTCGAAATAAGGTGGTTATTCTTTGTGGCAATGACAAGTCAGGAAAAATTTAGAGTACTTGCCGATCAAATTAAGATTTCAAATCAATTGGATAAAGAAATACTTGAAAAAGGTGAACTCACACGAATAGATGTATCAAATAAAAATAGAAGTTGGGAATTTCAAATTACGTTACCTTATTTTCTTTCAAATGAAGATTATTTAATCTTTACTCATGCAATTAAAGAAGAGTTTAAAGATATTGCACATGTGGACTGGCATTTTACAATTCAAAATACATCGAATCAAGATGAACATGTGATTAAATATTTTGGACATTGTATTGAACACACAGCTTTATCACCAAAAGTGAAGGGTCAACTTAAACAAAAACGTTTAATTATGTCAGGTAATGTTTTAAAAGTAATGACTTCAAATGATATTGAAAGAAATCATTTTGATAAAGTATGTAATGGTAGTTTAGTAAAAGCATTTCAAAAATGTGGCTTTGATATAGATAAAGTAATATTTGAAACTGATGATTCGAATAGAGATGAAGATCTTGCTTCATTAGAGGCACATATTCAAGAAGAAGATCAACAAAGTGCTAAAGAAGCTACAGAAAAAATTGAAAAAATAAAAGCTGAAAAAGCAAAACAACAAGATAATAACGGCAGTAGTGTTGAAAAATGTCAAATAGGAAAGCCAATTCACGTTGAAAATATTAAACCTATTGAAACAATTATTGAAGAAGAATTTAAAGTAGCCATTGAAGGGGTTATCTTTGATATTAACATTAAAGAACTAAAAAGTGGACGTCACATTGTTGAACTTAAAGTGACAGACTATACAGATTCTTTAGTATTAAAAATGTTTACTAGAAAAAATAAGGATGATTTAAATCACTTTAAAGCCTTAAGTGTAGGTAAATGGGTACGTGCACAAGGTCGTATAGAAGAAGATACGTTTGTACGTGATTTAGTCATGATGATGTCAGATATTGAAGAAATCAAAAAGACACCTAAACAAGATAAAGCAGAAGAGAAACGTGTCGAATTTCATTTACATTCATCAATGAGTCAAATGGATGGTATTCCAAACATCAGTGCGTACGTTAATCAGGCTGCAGCATGGGGACATAAAGCAATAGCTGTTACTGATCATAATGTGGTTCAAGCTTTTCCTGATGCTCATAGTGCAGCGGAAAAAAATGGAATTAAAATGATTTACGGGATGGAAGGCATGTTAGTCGATGATGGTGTGCCTATTGCCTATAAACCTACTGATAGAAATTTAAAAGAAGCTACATATGTAGTGTTTGACGTCGAAACAACAGGTTTATCTAATCAATATGATCAAATTATCGAACTTGCTGCTGTCAAAGTTAAAGACGGCGAAATTATAGATAAATTTGAAAGATTTAGTAATCCACATGAAAAATTATCAGAAACAATAATTAATCTGACACACATTACAGATGACATGCTAGTGGATGCACCAGAAATTGAAGAAGTACTAACAGAATTTAAGGAATGGGTAGGAGATGCCATTTTTGTAGCGCATAATGCTTCATTCGATATGGGCTTTATTGATACAGGGTACGAACGATTAGGTTTCGGTCCATCAACTAATGGAGTGATTGATACTCTTGAATTATCACGTACCATTAACACTGAATATGGTAAACATGGATTAAATTTCTTAGCTAAAAAATATGGCGTTGAACTTACTCAACACCATAGAGCGATTTATGATACTGAAGCAACAGCTTATATTTTCATTAAAATGGTTCAACAGATGAAAGAACTAGGTGTGACTAATCATAAAGATATTAATAAAAAATTATCAAATGAAGATGCCTATAAACGTGCACGACCAACCCATGTCACACTCATAGTTCAAAATCAAGATGGACTCAAGAATTTATTTAAAATCGTAAGTGCTTCTTTAGTAAAATATTATTATAGAACACCTAGAATTCCACGATCATTATTAAATGAATATCGAGAAGGCATTCTAGTAGGTACAGCTTGTGATGAAGGGGAATTATTTACAGCTGTGATGCAACGTGATCAATCTGAAGTTGAAAAAATAGCAAAGTATTATGATTTTATAGAAGTACAACCACCTAAGCTTTATCAAGATTTAATCGATCGTGAATTAATCCGTGATACTGAAACATTGTATGAAATATATGATCGTATTTTAAAAGCGGGAGAAAGTACAGGAATACCTGTGATAGCTACTGGTAATGCTCATTACTTATTTGAGCATGATGCTATTGCTCGTAAAATTTTAATTGCATCACAACCAGGTAATCCATTAAATCGTTCCACACTTCCAGAAGCACATTTTAGAACAACAGATGAAATGTTAGATGAATTTCATTTTTTAGGAGAAGATAAAGCCTATGATATTGTTGTTAAAAATACGAATGAATTAGCAGACCGAATTGAGAAAGTAATTCCAATTAAAGATCAATTATTTACGCCACGTATGGAGGGCGCTAACGAAGAAATACGTGAATTAAGCTATACAAATGCGAAAAAATTGTATGGTGATGACTTACCGCAAATTGTCATTGATCGTCTCGAAAAAGAATTAGATAGTATTATTGGTAATGGCTTTTCAGTTATCTATCTCATATCACAACGGTTAGTTAAAAAGTCATTAGATGATGGATATTTGGTAGGGTCACGTGGTTCTGTAGGTTCGAGCTTTGTTGCAACGATGACAGAGATAACAGAAGTGAATCCACTCCCTCCACACTATATATGTCCACATTGTAAGACGAGTGAATTTTTTGATGATGGGTCGGTAGGTTCAGGATTCGACTTACCTGATAAAACATGTGAAACATGTGGTGGCGAATTAATTAAAGAAGGTCAAGATATTCCATTTGAGACTTTCTTAGGATTTAAAGGAGATAAAGTACCAGATATTGACTTGAACTTTAGTGGTGAATATCAACCGCATGCCCATAACTATACGAAAGTACTTTTTGGAGAAGATAAAGTATTCCGAGCAGGTACAATTGGTACAGTGGCTGAAAAAACGGCATTTGGCTTCGTTAAAGGATATCTAAATGATCAAGGTATTCATAAACGTGGTGCGGAAATCGATAGACTTGTCAAAGGATGTACAGGTGTTAAACGTACAACTGGACAGCATCCAGGAGGAATTATTGTAGTTCCTGATTATATGGATATTTACGATTTTACACCGATACAATATCCAGCAGATGATCAAAGTGCATCTTGGATGACCACACACTTTGATTTCCACTCGATTCATGATAATGTGTTAAAACTCGATATACTTGGACACGATGATCCTACAATGATACGGATGTTACAGGATTTATCGGGTATCGATCCTAAAACGATTCCTGTTGATGATAAGGAGACAATGCAAATATTTAGTAGTCCGGCTTCTTTAGGTGTAACAGAAGAGGATATTTTATGTAAGACAGGCACATTTGGTGTACCTGAATTTGGTACAGGTTTCGTTCGTCAAATGTTAGAAGACACTAAGCCAACAACATTTTCTGAACTTGTACAAATTTCAGGTTTATCACATGGTACCGATGTGTGGCTTGGTAATGCACAAGAGTTAATTCGCTCAGGCATCTGCGATTTATCCAGTGTAATTGGTTGTCGTGACGATATTATGGTATATCTTATGTATGCTGGGCTTGAACCATCAATGGCCTTCAAAACAATGGAGTCTGTGCGTAAAGGTAAAGGACTTACGGATGAAATGATAGATGCGATGAAAGCGAATGATGTACCTGATTGGTATTTAGATTCATGCTTAAAAATTAAATACATGTTCCCTAAAGCTCACGCAGCTGCTTACGTACTTATGGCTGTACGTATTGCATACTTTAAAGTGCATCATCCGTTATACTATTATGCAGCATATTTTACAATTCGTGCATCAGACTTTGATTTAATTACAATGATTAAAGATAAAGAAAGTATTAAGAACACAGTTAAAGATATGTATTCTCGTTATATGGATTTAGGAAAAAAAGAAAAAGATGTATTAACAGTATTAGAAATAATGAATGAAATGGCACATCGTGGATTTAAAATGCAGCCGATTAGCTTAGAAAAAAGTCAAGCTTTTGATTTCATTATTGAAGATGATACATTGATCCCACCATTTATTGCTGTGCCAGGATTAGGTGAAAACGTAGCTAAACGTATTGTTGAGGCACGTGAAGACGGTCCATTTTTATCCAAAGAAGACCTTAATAAAAAAGCAGGTTTATCTCAAAAAATTATTGAATACCTTGATGATTTGGGTTCATTACCAGATTTACCAGATAAAGCACAATTGTCCATTTTTGATATGTAAATGGACAACTTAGAAGTATTAATAGTAGCTTCATTTGTTTAAGCATATAAAGTATGTTATAATTAGTTTGTGGAAAAATTTAGACTCAGGCAGAAAGAGTGGGCATATACCCGCTCTTTTCTATTTGCCAAAAAAGGAGGCCTGTATGAGTAAAATTACTGAAGAAGTAGAAACTATCATTACTCCCATTTTAGATGATTTAAACTTTGAATTAGTTGATGTTGAATATGCAAAAGAAGGCAAAGATCGTTTTTTGAGAATCTCTATTGATAAAGAAGGTGGCGTGGATTTAAATGATTGTACGCTTGCTTCTGAAAAAATAAGTGAAGCAATGGATCAAAATGATCCTATTCCTGAAATGTATTATCTTGATGTAGCTTCACCTGGAGCTGAACGTCCACTAAAAAAAGAAAAAGATTATCAAAATGCGATAGAGCAACCTGTATTTGTATCTCTTTATGCGCCAATTGAAGGTGATAAAGAATGGTTAGGCATTCTGAAGTCTGTCGATGATGACACAATAACTATGGAAGTTAAAGAAAAAGCAAAGAAAAAAACAATTGAGATACCAAGAAATAAAATTGCAAAAGCACGTCACGCTGTAATGATTTAACGTGATGAGGAGGAATAATTGTGGCAAGTAATGAATTATTATTAGCAACTGAATACTTAGAAAAGGAAAAGAAAATTCCAAGAGAAGTTTTGATTGATGCAATTGAAGCAGCTTTAATTACTGCATATAAGAAAAATTATGATAGTGCTAGAAACGTCCGTGTAGAATTAAATATGGATGAAGGCACATTTAAAGTCATCGCACGTAAAGAAGTTGTAGAAGAAGTATTTGATGATCGTGAAGAAGTTGATTTAAGCACAGCTTTAGTTAAAAATCCTGCTTATGAAATAGGTGATATTTACGAAGAAGATGTCACACCTAAAGACTTTGGTCGTGTGGGCGCACAAGCTGCTAAACAAGCAGTAATGCAACGTCTAAGAGATGCTGAAAGAGAAATTTTATACTCTGAGTTTATTGATAAAGAAGAAGATATTTTAACAGGTGTGATTGATCGTGTTGATCATCGATATGTGTATGTTAATTTAGGTAGAATCGAAGCGGTTTTATCTGAAGCTGAAAGAAGTCCTAATGAGACATACATTCCAAATGAAAGAATTAAAGTCTATGTTAATAAAGTAGAGCAAACAACAAAAGGTCCACAAATTTATGTGTCAAGAAGTCATCCGGGTTTATTAAAACGTTTATTTGAACAAGAAGTTCCAGAAATTTATGATGGAACTGTTATTGTGAAATCAGTTGCACGTGAAGCAGGAGATCGTTCTAAAATTAGTGTATACTCTGAAAATCCAGATATAGATGCAGTGGGAGCTTGTGTAGGTGCAAAAGGTTCACGTGTTGAAGCGGTTGTTGAAGAATTAGGTGGAGAAAAAATCGATATTGTTCAATGGGATGAAGATCCAAACGTTTTTGTACGTAATGCTTTAAGCCCATCACAAGTTTTAGAAGTTATTGTTGATGAAGATAACCAATCTACTGTAGTGGTAGTACCTGATTATCAATTATCATTAGCTATTGGTAAACGTGGACAAAATGCGCGCTTAGCTGCCAAACTTACAGGATGGAAAATTGATATTAAATCTGAAACAGATGCTCGCGAAGCAGGGATTTATCCTGTAATTGAATCTGAAGAAAAAGCTGATGAAATAGTATTTTCTGAAGATAAAGATATTGAAATTGATGACATAAATTTAGAAGAAACAAACTTAACAACAGCTGAATTATCAGCGGAAGTTGATGAAACTTCAAATGAAGCACAAGACGCTTCAGATAATAAAGAAGAACATTAATACGTTTAAGCATATGGGGTGAGTAGTAAATGAAGAAGAAGAAAATTCCAATGCGCAAATGCATCATCACGAATGAAATGCGTCCTAAAAAAGACATGATTCGAGTAGTAATTAATAAAGAAGGCGAAATTTTCGCTGATGGTACTGGAAAACAACAAGGTAGAGGTGCATATGTTTCAAAAGATGTTAAAAGCGTAGAAGATGCTCAAAAAAATGGTGTACTCGAGAAGTACTTTAATGAAAGTCCTGAAAAATTAGATCCTGTATATAAAGAAGTAATTCGATTAATTTATAGAGAAGAGATTCCTAAATGATAAAAGAACAGATATTTAATTTTTTAGGCTTAGCGATGAGAGCTAGAAAAGTTAAAGTTGGAGAATCAGTACTCATATCTGAGATAAAAAAACGTAATATTAAACTTGTGATTTTATCTACTGATGCTTCAGATAACGCTAAAAAGAATATAAAGAATAAATGTGACACATATCATGTTCCGTTTAGAGTTTTCGGTACGAGAGTAGAATTAGGACAATCATTGGGCAAAGAAGAACGTGTAAATGTTGGCGTGACAGATTCAGGTTTTGCTAAAAAACTTATGTCGATGATTGATGAATATTGTAAGGAGTGATTATATGAGTAAAAAGAGAATTTACGAATATGCGAAAGAATTAAATGTTAAAAGTAAAGAGATTATAGATGAGTTAAAGAAAATGGACGTTGAAGTATCCAATCACATGCAAGCATTAGAAGATGACCAAATTAAGATGCTTGATAAAAAGTTCAAATCATCACAAAATGAAGAAAATAAAAAACAAAACACTCAAAATAATCACCAAAAACAACAAAGTAAAAAAGATAATAATCAAAACAAATCTAATTCAAAGAAAAAAAACAATAAAAATAGCAAAAACAATAAAAACAACAAAAATAATAATAAAGGTAAGAATAACAAATCTGCTGCTGAACCTAAAGAAATGCCTTCAAAAATCACGTATGAGGAAGGTATTACAGTAGGAGAACTTGCTGATAAATTAAATATCGAATCATCTGGCATTATTAAAAAATTATTCTTGTTAGGTATTGTTGCTAATATTAACCAATCATTAGATGAAGAAACATTAGAACTTATCGCAGATGATTATGGTGTTGAAATTGAAAAAGAAGTTGTTGTTAATGAAGAAGACCTAACAACTTATTTTGATGATGAAGAAGACGATCCAGATGCAATTGAACGACCAGCAGTTGTAACAATTATGGGACACGTTGACCATGGTAAAACAACATTACTAGACTCAATTAGAAATACTAAAGTCACAGCAGGAGAAGCAGGCGGTATCACACAACACATTGGTGCATATCAAATTGAAAATAATGGTAAAAAAATTACTTTCTTAGATACACCTGGACATGCAGCTTTCACAACAATGCGTGCACGTGGTGCTCAAGTAACAGATATCACTATTTTAGTAGTAGCAGCAGATGATGGCGTTATGCCTCAAACAATTGAAGCAATTAACCATGCTAAAGAAGCGGATGTACCAACAATTGTTGCGGTCAACAAAGTTGATAAACCAACTGCAAATCCAGACCGAGTGATGCAAGAGTTAACTGAATATGGTTTAATTCCAGAAGATTGGGGTGGCGACACAATCTTTGTACCACTTTCAGCATTAAATGGTGATGGTATTGATGACTTATTAGAAATGATTGGTTTAGTTGCCGAAGTACAAGAATTAAAAGCTAATCCTGATAAGCAAGCAGTAGGTACTGTTATTGAAGCAGAATTAGACAAATCACGTGGACCAGCTGCGTCATTATTAGTTCAAAATGGTACGTTGCATGTAGGTGATTCAATTGTAGTTGGTAATACGTATGGTCGCGTAAGAGCTATGGTAAATGATTTGGGTCAAAGAATTAAAACAGCTGGGCCTTCTACACCGGTTGAAATTACTGGTATTAACGATGTACCTCAAGCAGGTGACCGCTTCGTTATTTTCAAAGATGAAAAACAAGCGCGTCGTATTGGTGAAGCTCGTCATGAAGCAAGTGTGATTCAACAACGTCAAGAAAGCAAAAATGTTTCATTAGATAATTTATTCGAACAAATGAAACAAGGAGAAATGAAAGATCTTAATGTCATTATTAAAGGTGATGTACAAGGTTCTGTAGAAGCTTTAGCTGCATCTCTTATGAAAATTGATGTTGAAGGCGTAAATGTTCGTATTATTCATACAGCTGTTGGGGCAATCAATGAATCAGATGTTACATTAGCTAATGCCTCAAATGGTATTATTGTTGGATTTAACGTACGTCCTGATGCAGGTGCGAAACGTGCAGCAGAAGCTGAAAATGTTGATATGCGTCTTCATAGAGTCATTTATAATGTTATAGAAGAAATTGAATCAGCGATGAAAGGTTTATTAGATCCTGAATTTGAAGAACAAGTTATCGGACAGGCTGAAGTACGTCAAACATTCAAAGTTTCAAAAGTTGGAACCATTGCTGGTAGTTACGTGACTGAAGGTAAAATCACTCGTAACGCAGGCGTACGTGTCATTCGTGATGGTATTGTTCAATTCGAAGGTGAACTTGATACGTTAAAACGATTTAAAGATGACGCTAAAGAAGTATCACAAGGTTACGAATGTGGTATTACAATTGCAAACTTTAATGACATTAAAGAAGGCGATATTATTGAAGCATTCGAAATGGTAGAAATTGAAAGATAACTAATTTGTAAGGGGCTAAAGTGTATATAATATAGGTAGGAACTTTAGCATTCTCTTCTAATCATATGTTAAATAATAAAGAGGTGACATATCCATGAGTAATATGAGAGCTGAACGTGTTGGCGAACAAATGAAAAAAGAAGTTATGGATATCATTAATAATAAAGTAAAAGATCCAAGAGTAGGATTTATTACTATTACAGACGTTGAATTAACAAATGATTTATCACAAGCCAAAGTTTTCTTAACAGTGCTTGGCAATAAGAAGGAAGTTAACGATACGTTCAAAGCTTTAGATAAAGCAAAAGGCTTCATTAAATCTGAGTTAGGTTCAAGAATGAGATTACGTATAGTACCAGAGTTATTCTTTGAATATGATGAATCAATTGAATACGGTAATAAAATTGAAAAAATGATTCAAGATTTACACAAACAAGATAAATAATACTTTATCATTGTTATTAATCAGTGACATTCAATCAAATAACTTCAGAAAAAGAAGTTTAGATGCAACATATAATGGGGGTAGGACGATAACATTTACATGAATTCAGTCCTACTCCTTTTTATATGATTAATACTGATAAAATATGGATAAGACATTAAATGATTTAATAATACATAGTGAGACATAATAAACTAAAGGGTGTGAAAAAATGTACAACGGTATATTACCAGTGTATAAAGAACGTGGTTTGACCAGTCATGATGTTGTATTTAAACTTAGAAAAATCTTAAAAACTAAAAAGATAGGTCATACTGGAACATTAGATCCTGAAGTTTCAGGTGTACTACCTATCTGTATAGGGACAGCAACTAAGGTGAGCGACTATGTCATGGATATGGGGAAATCTTATCAAGCAACCATTACATTAGGTGAAAGTACGACAACTGAAGATCAAACTGGAGAAGTAATAGAAAAAGTAAATATATCATCGAATACGATTACTTCTATAGAAGTTGATCGTGTTTTAGAAGAATTTAAAGGAGTAATAGAGCAGATTCCTCCAATGTATTCCTCTGTAAAAGTAAATGGAAAAAAATTATATGAATATGCTAGAAAAGGAGAAACTATTGAACGGCCAAAACGACAAGTTAAAATTGATGAAATTGAACGAATATCTGATTTAACATTTATAGAACAAACATGTCATTTTGATATAAAAGTAACGTGTGGAAAAGGTACCTATATCAGAACGTTAGCAACAGATATTGGCAAAGCTTTAGGCTATCCTGCTCATATGTCGTTGTTAACTCGTATAAATTCGGGTGGATTTAATATAAATGAGAGTTTATCACTTGAAAAAATTTCTGAATTACATGAGCATGAAACATTACAACATTATCTATTTCCTATAGAATATGGTTTGAAAAGTTTACAACATGTAGTCATTGATGATGACACTTTAAAGTATAGAATCTTAAATGGTCAAAAACTCCTAAAAAAAGATTTTACTCTATCATTAGAAAAGCAATTTGTATTTATTGATAAGATAAGTGAAAAAGCATTAGCCATTTATGAACATCATCCTGACAAAATTAACGAAATAAAGCCTAAAAAAGTATTTAATTAAAGGAGCCTTTGATTGATATGAAAGTGATAGAAATAACACATCCAATACAAAATGAACAACTCATAAAAGAAGATGTTGCAATGGCATTTGGTTTTTTTGATGGTATGCATCGTGGTCACAGTAAAGTATTTGAAGCATTAGATATACGTGCAAAAGAAAAAAATTTAAAAAAGGCAGTAACAACATTTGATCCGCATCCATCAGTAGTATTAAATCCTGAACGTAAACGTACAGATTACTTAACGCCACTATCTGATAAATTAGAAATGATAGAACAGCATGATATTGATTATTGTATTGTTATCAATTTCTCATCACGTTTCGCTAACGTCACAGCTGAAGAGTTTATCAAAGACTATATTATTAATAATCATGTTAAAGAAGTTGTTGCAGGATTTGATTTTACATTTGGTAAATTTGGTAAAGGAAATATGGCCGTGTTAAATGAAATAGATGAATTTAATACTACAATAGTCGGTAAATTAGATTTAGATTCTGAAAAAATTTCAACAACATCAATTAGACAAGCGTTACATGAAGGCAATCTACAAAAAGCTAATGATGAATTAGGGTATTTATATCGAATTAAAGGCACAGTTGTTCAAGGAGAAAAAAGAGGTCGAACAATCGGTTTTCCAACAGCTAATGTCCAACCTAGCGATGATTATGTCCTTCCTAAAAAAGGGGTATATGCGGTAAGTATTGAAATAGGTGCCGAACACAAAATATATCGTGGGGTAGCTAACGTAGGTGTTAAGCCGACATTTCACGATCCATCTAAAGCAGAAGTGGTGATAGAAGTAAATATTTTTGATTTTGAAGAAAATATTTATGGAGAACGTGTAATCGTATATTGGCACCATTATTTAAGACCAGAGGTAAAATTTGATGGTATAGATGCTTTAGTAAGTCAAATGAATGACGATAAAGAACGTGCAAAATATCTTTTAGCAGTTGATTTTGGTGATGATGTATCGTATAATATCTAAAGTTGAGTTTTCGAAAAACTTATTACTATTGAATCCTTTATCTTGGCAGGTTGAAACTCCGACGCCTTGCTCAGATTAAGGTGTAAACAAAAATTAGGAGGAATTTAATTATGGCTATTACTCAAGAACGTAAAAATGAAATTATTAAAGAATATCGTGTACACGAAACAGATACTGGTTCACCAGAAGTACAAATCGCTGTTTTAACTGCAGAAATCTCTGCATTAAACGAACACTTACGTGAACACAAAAAAGATCACCATTCACGTCGTGGATTATTAAAAATGGTTGGTCGTCGTAGACACTTATTAAACTACTTACGTAGTAAAGATATTCAACGTTACCGTGAATTAATTAAATCATTAGGTATTCGTCGTTAATTTTAAATATATTGAAGGGAAAGCACCATTTAGATTGGTACTTTCCTTTTTTTGTATTTTTATCATAAACACTAATATAAAAATATATAAATAAATGATATGATGTAAGTATTAGATTTCAGAGAGGAGATTCATAATGTCTCAAGAAAAGAAAGTGTTCAAAACTGAATGGGCTGGAAGATCGTTAACGATTGAGACAGGTCAATTAGCGAAACAAGCTAATGGTGCAGTTTTAGTACGTTATGGTGATACTGTTGTATTATCTACAGCAGTTGCTTCTAAAGAGCCACGTGATGGTGATTTTTTCCCCTTAACAGTTAACTATGAAGAAAAAATGTATGCGGCTGGTAAAATTCCAGGTGGATTTAAAAAACGCGAAGGTCGTCCTGGAGATGAAGCGACACTTACTGCACGTTTAATTGATAGACCAATTAGACCATTATTCCCTAAAGGTTATCGACATGACGTTCAAATTATGAATACTGTATTAAGTGCGGATCCAGACTGCTCCCCAGAAATGGCAGCAATGATTGGATCGTCAATGGCATTGAGCGTGTCTGATATTCCATTCCAAGGACCAATTGCCGGTGTAAATGTAGGATATATTGATGGAAAATACGTGATTAATCCAACACTTGAACAAAAAGAAGTATCTCGTTTAGATTTAGAAGTTGCTGGTCATAAAGATGCTGTAAATATGGTTGAAGCAGGTGCGAGTGAAATTACAGAACAAGAAATGCTTGAAGCGATTTTCTTTGGTCATGAAGAGATAAAACGCTTAGTTGCTTTCCAAGAAGAAGTTGTTGAGCATATTCAACCTGTAAAAAAAGAATTTATTCCTGTTGAACGTGATGAAGAATTAGTACAACGAGTAAAATCTTTAACGGAAGAAAAAGGATTAAAAGAAACTGTATTAACATTTGACAAACAACAACGTGATGAAAATTTAGATGCACTTAAAGCAGAAATCGCTACTGAATTTGTAGACGAAGCGGATCCAGAAAATGAGTTGCTTATCGATGAAGTATATGCGATTTTAAATGATTTAGTAAAAGAAGAAGTTCGTCGATTAATTGCAGATGAAAAAATTAGACCTGATGGACGTAAACCAGATGAAATTCGTCCGCTTGAATCAGAAGTTGGTTTATTACCACGTGCACATGGTTCTGGATTGTTTACCCGTGGACAAACTCAAGCATTATCTGTACTTACTTTAGGAGCATTAGGAGACTACCAACTTATTGATGGATTAGGACCTGAAATTGAAAAACGTTTTATGCACCACTATAATTTCCCTAATTTCTCAGTAGGTGAAACGGGTCCAGTGAGAGCGCCAGGTCGTCGTGAAATTGGTCATGGTGCACTAGGTGAAAGAGCGCTTAGATATATCATTCCTGACACTACAGAGTTCCCTTACACAATTCGTATTGTGAGTGAAGTATTAGAGTCAAATGGATCATCTTCACAAGCTTCAATTTGTGGATCAACATTAGCGTTAATGGATGCTGGTGTGCCTATTAAAGCTCCAGTAGCTGGTATTGCTATGGGTCTTGTCACTCGTGAAGATAGTTATACAATTTTAACTGATATTCAAGGTATGGAAGATGCTTTAGGTGATATGGACTTCAAAGTTGCTGGAACTAAAGAGGGAATTACTGCGATTCAAATGGATATCAAAATTGATGGTTTAACACGTGAAGTGATTGAAGAAGCTCTTGAACAAGCTCGTCAAGGTCGTTTAGCGATTATGGATCATATGTTACAAACAATCGATCAACCACGTAGTGAATTAAGTGCATATGCACCTAAGGTAGAAATTATGCATATCAAACCTGAAAAAATTCGTGATGTCATTGGCCCAGGTGGTAAAAAAATTAATGAAATTATTGACGAAACTGGCGTTAAGTTAGATATTGAACAAGATGGCACTATCTTTATTGGCGCTGTTGATCAAGAAATGATAAATAGAGCTCGAGAAATTATTAATGAAATTACACGCGAAGCTGAAGTTGGCCAAGTATACCATGCGAAAGTTAAGCGTATTGAAAAATATGGTGCTTTTGTAGAATTATTCCCAGGTAAAGATGCTTTATTACACATTTCTCAAATTTCTAAAGATAGAATAAATAAAGTTGAAGACGTTTTAAAAATCGGTGATACAATTGAAGTTAAAATTACAGAAATTGATAAACAAGGCCGTGTAAATGCGTCTCATAAAGTTTTAGATGAATAAGTGAATGAAGTTAAGGTTAGGACAAAATGAAGTCCTAACCTTCTTTATATATATAAAGAATGATTTTATGAAAGTATATATTTTTTTATTAAAGGTCTTTTACACCTTAGTTACAACACACTTTAATAGTGTACATCCTTCGTAAATTAAATTATAATAAATTATGAGTTTATATGGACGGGAATTAATTATAGGAGGTAACATTTTGAGTTTAGTAAAGAAAAAGAATGACGATATTCGCATTATTCCACTTGGGGGCGTAGGCGAAATCGCTAAAAATATGTATATCGTCGAAGTAGACGATGAGATGTTTATGTTAGATGCAGGATTAATGTTTCCTGAAGATGAAATGTTAGGAGTAGATATTGTTATTCCTGACATCCAATATGTAGTAGAAAACAAAGATAAATTAAAAGGGATATTTTTAAGTCATGGTCATGAACATGCAATTGGTGCAGTGAGTTATATTTTAGAGCAAGTTGATGCACCAATTTATGGATCAAAACTTACTTTAGCTTTAGTTAAAGAAAGTATCAAAGAAAGAAATATAAAGAAAAAAGTACGATATTATACTGTAAATCATGATTCAGTGATGAGATTTAAAAACGTCAATATTACTTTCTTTAATACATCACATAGTATTCCAGATAGTTTAGGTATCTGTATTCATACTTCACACGGTTCAATTGTATATACAGGTGAATTTAAATTTGACCAAAGTTTACAAGGGCATTATGCTCCTGATATGAAACGCATGGCTGAAATTGGAGAAGAAGGTGTTTTTGCTTTGATTAGTGATTCAACTGAAGCAGAAAAACCTGGTTATAATACTCCAGAAAATGTCATAGAATCGCATATTTATGATGCATTTGCTAAAGTAAAAGGACGCTTAATTGTTTCATGCTATGCATCGAATTTTATTAGAATTCAACAAGTATTGAATGTTGCTAGTAAATTAAATCGTAAAGTATCTTTCTTAGGAAAATCTCTTGAAAGTTCATTTAATACTGCACGCAAAATGGGATATTTTGATATTCCTAAAGATTTATTGCTTCCAATCAATGAAGTTGAAAACTATCCTAAAAATGAAGTCGTTATTATAGCAACAGGTATGGAAGGCGAACCTATTGAAGCGTTGAGTCAAATGGCCCAACATAAACATAAGATTTTAAATATTGAAGAGGGCGATTCAGTTTACTTAGCCATCACTGCTTCAGCAAATATGGAAGTTATTATAGCCAATACGTTAAATGAACTTGTTCGAGCAGGTGCACATATTATTCCAAATAATAAAAAAATTCATGCCTCTAGTCATGGTTGTATGGAAGAATTAAAAATGATGATTAATATTATGAAACCTGAATACTTTATTCCTGTTCAAGGTGAATTTAAAATGCAAATTGCGCATGCAAAATTAGCAAATGAAGCAGGCGTTGCACCTGAAAAGATTTTCCTTGTCGAAAAAGGGGATGTGATTCATTTCGATGGCTCACACATGGTATTAAATGAAAAAGTAAATTCAGGTAATATTCTCATCGATGGCATAGGTGTAGGAGACGTTGGAAATATTGTGTTAAGAGATCGTCATCTTCTTGCAGAAGATGGTATCTTTATTGCAGTAGTAACATTAGACCCTAAAAATAGACGTATAGCTGCTGGACCTGAAATTCAATCACGCGGATTCGTTTACGTACGTGAAAGTGAAGAATTAATGCAAGAAGCGGAAGATAAAGTTCGAGAAATTGTGGAAGCTGGACTACAAGAAAAACGCATTGAGTGGTCTGAAATTAAACAAAATATGCGCGACCAAATTAGCAAGCTTTTATTCGAAAGTACAAAACGTCGCCCAATGATTATTCCAGTTATTTCTGAAATTTAAAAGATATACATTTAATAAAGAGGTCGGGACAATATCACTTTTATAAAATAATTAAAAATATAAACGTTTATCATTCTTATTTATAGATTCATTGATGTATTAAATTGAAAGTATATAAAAGATAAGACATTTACCCTAACTTTTATAGTGAACTCTATAATTTTAAAAGATGATTTGACTCATTTATTTTTAATTATTTAAAAATGGGCTTAAGAGTCTATGTGATACATATTGTCTCAACCTCTTTCATACTTTTAACTCTAAAACATAACTTACATTTTTTTATATTTTTGAAAATGTCATTATTATAATTAAAAATAAAAGAAGGTGTAACATTTGCCACGAACTAAGAAAAAAACAACGACTAGAAAAACCAATTCAAAAACGAAAACGAAACCACGCCAAACTAAAAAGAAAAAGCAACAAAAAACAGATAGTTCTATAAGGTATATTATTGCTATTATAATTGTGATTATATCTATTTTAGGAATATTTCAATTAGGGCTTGTTGGTAGAATGATTGATAGCTTTTTCAATTATTTATTTGGCGCAAGTCGTTACCTTACATATATTTTAGTAAGTTTAATTACGATTTATATTGCAATGCAAAGACATTTTCCAAAAACACGTCGTACATTCGGTCTCATTTTATTACAATTTGTATTACTGATTGTTTCTCAACTCATTTATTATTTTTCTAAAGGAGAAGTTGCAAAAAGAGAACCGGTATTGTCTTACGTCTATAAATCTTATGAACATACTCATTTTCCAAATTTCGGTGGAGGTATTATTGGCTTTTATTTATTAAAATTATTTGTACCTTTAATCTCTATTGCTGGGATTATCATTGTGACTTTGATTTTACTGATATCAAGTTTTATCCTATTACTAAAATTACATCATAGAGATGTGGCGAGAAACACAATTGATTATTTTAAACGTTCTACTCAGAGTGCCTCATCTACTTTAAAAGAAAAAAGAGAAGCAAATAAAATTAGAAGAGAAGAACGATTACGTGAAAAAGAAGAACAGCGTCAAGCATTGGCACACCAAAGAGAATTAGAAGAACAACAAAGGAAAGATGAAGTCATGAAAGATGTGAGTGACTTCCCAGAAGTGAAACAGCAACATGAAGATATTCCTATATATAGCCATCATGCAGCAACGGATGAAGAAAAAGTACGACCTAAACGTAAAAAACGTCAATTTGACATAGACCATCAAGATAAAGAACCTACGCATGTGTCTGCGTCAAATTCTATGAAAAAAGATAAAATAAAACACGTTTCTAATGATGACGATACGAATAATAGTTCGATCATAGAAGCAGGAGAAGTTGGCAATGTAGCCTATCACATTCCTCCTTTATCATTACTTAAACAGCCAACAAAACAAACGACAACTTCAAGAGCTGAAGTACAACGTAAAGGTCAAATATTAGAATCAACCATGAAAAATTTTGGAGTTAATGCTAAAGTGACTCAAATTAAAATTGGACCGGCTGTCACTCAATATGAAGTTCAACCAGCTCAAGGTGTTAAAGTAAATAAAATCGTTAATTTACATAATGATATAGCTTTAGCACTTGCTGCGAAGGACATTCGTATTGAAGCGCCTATACCTGGACGTTCAGCTGTAGGCATTGAGGTTCCAAATGATAAAATTTCTTTAGTTACGCTAAAAGAAGTTTTAGAATCAAAGTTTCCAGCAAAAAATAAATTAGAAGTCGGTTTAGGACGAGACATCTCCGGAGAACCAATGACTATTGAATTGAATGAAACACCTCACTTATTAGTGGCTGGTTCTACAGGTAGTGGTAAGTCAGTATGTATCAACGGTATTATTACGAGCATTTTATTAAACGCTAAGCCACACGAGGTAAAATTAATGTTAATTGATCCTAAAATGGTAGAATTAAATGTATATAATGGTGTTCCACATTTATTAATACCTGTAGTAACAAATCCTCATAAAGCATCACAGGCATTAGAGAAAATTGTAGCTGAAATGGAACGTCGTTACGATTTATTTCAACATTCGTCTACTAGAAACATTGAAGGATACAATCAATTTATAAGACGTCAAAATGAAGAACTTGATGAAAAGCAATCAGAACTTCCTTATATCGTTGTCATTGTTGATGAATTAGCAGATTTAATGATGGTGGCAGGAAAAGAAGTTGAAAATGCAATACAGCGTATTACACAAATGGCCCGTGCAGCGGGTATACATTTAATTGTAGCAACACAACGTCCTTCTGTAGATGTTATCACGGGGATTATTAAAAATAATATCCCTTCAAGAATTGCATTTGCTGTAAGTTCACAAACAGACTCTAGAACAATCATAGGCTCTGGAGGAGCAGAGAAATTATTAGGCAAAGGCGACATGCTTTATGTTGGTAATGGTGAATCCACACAGACACGTGTTCAAGGTGCATTTTTAAGTGATCAAGAAGTACAAGAAGTTGTAAATTATGTAGTTGAACAACAAAAAGCAAATTACGTAAAAGAAATGGAACCTGATGCTCCTGTAGAGAAATCAGAAATGAAAAGTGAAGATGCACTATATGATGATGCATACGCTTTTGTAATTGAGAAACAAAAAGCAAGTACGTCGCTTTTACAAAGACAATTCAGAATTGGATATAATCGTGCATCAAGATTAATGGACGATTTAGAGAGAAATAATGTTATTGGTCCACAAAAAGGCAGTAAACCAAGACAAGTTTTAATAGATTTTGAGAATGAAGAGGTGTGAGTATGACTGAATTGAACTCAGTTTTTAAAGTAAAAGAATATATTTTTAAAAAAATAAAAAATCATTCTTTAAAACCTGGTGATAAACTTCCTAGCAATTTATCCATTGCTAGAGAAGTTAACGTTAAAACAGATGATGTCTATGAAGCGATTGGAGAACTTATTATTGAACAAGTTTTAACTGATAATTTTGAAGAAGGAACAAGTATAAAGGCTCTACAGCCCTTTTATTATCCTTTAAATAAATTATTTAGTATTAGTGAAATGATTAAAAAAGCGGGATATGAAGCAAGTACAGAATATTTGAGTTTAGAGCAGCAACCCGCTTCTTTATTAGATGCAAAAATGTTAGATATTGAAGATAAGCAGCCTATAACAATTATTGAAAGACTACGTACTGCGAATCATCATCCAGTTATTTATTGTTTAGATAAGATTGCTGAACATCATTTAACTTGTACCGAATATCAAGAAAGTGATGGATCGATGCTTAATGCAATTGAACTTAATACTGGGCATAAGGTAGCTTCTGCTGAAACTGAAATTGAAGCAATCAGTTATGAACCTCATATTTCTAGCATATTGAATGCTGAACCACATGAGGGATTAATGTTATTAAAGGTTGTCCATTATGATGAAATGGGTAAACCTATTTTATACTCATTAAATTATATAAAAAGTAGCCTAGTGAAGTTTAAATTAACACGCACAAAAATTTAATAACAGGTAAAGGAGTGATTGATTATTTTGAAACAACATACTAATCATCAAATACATATTGATATTCTTCCAACTGAGAAATTTAAAACAACGATGATCACATTTAAATTTATGGCACCACTTGATTACGAAACAATTACTGCTCGTTCATTACTAAGTAAAGTATTGGTTCGTGCCACAAAAAAATGGCCAACAGATAAATCATTTAATAAACAATTATCAGAGCTTTATGGAGCTTATATTAATAGCTTTGTTTCTAAATTTAAAGATAAACATGTCATTACTATTTCTTTAGAAATTGTAAATGAACGTTATCTTAAAGATACTACACCATTATTTGAAAAAGGTTTGAATTTATTAAAAGAAGTCATCATGAATCCACTTGTTGAGAATAATTCATTCAACTCTACATTTGTTACTCAAGAAAAATCATTATTACATAAAAAAATAGAAGCGATGATTGACAATAAAGCGCAATATTCATTTATTAATTTATTAAAATATATGTTCAAAAATGAAGCTTATCGTTATTTAGCTATAGGTCAAATAGAAAATATTGCGCGTATTACAAATGAAAGTTTGTATGATACATATAAATCTATGATAAATAATGACATGTGTTCAGTGTATGTAGTGGGAAATGTAAATGAAAAAGAAGTTACATCACTCATAGAAAATTCATTTAGTCTTAGCTCAACGACGTTTGACTTTAATCATAATGTAAATACTGACTGTACCGACCAATCTACTGAAACAATCATTGAAAAAGATACCGTTGACCAAGCTAAATTAAATTTAGGTTATCGTTTTCCA
This sequence comes from Staphylococcus sp. SUC_1.2, assembly GCF_026222585.1. Classification (NCBI taxonomy): domain Bacteria; kingdom Bacillati; phylum Bacillota; class Bacilli; order Caryophanales; family Staphylococcaceae; genus Staphylococcus; species Staphylococcus sp. SUC_1.2. Next base: position 118,752 of record NZ_JANJPM010000003.1, read on the forward strand.
ACTCATTATGGAAACGAAGATTACTATGCACTTGTCGTATTAAATACTATGTTTGGCGGTGATCCTTCTTCAGTACTATTTAATGAAGTACGTGAAAAACAAAGTCTAGCTTATTCTATTCATTCGCAATTAGATGGAAAAAATGGCTATTTATTTGTATTAAGTGGTGTATCTGTTGAAAAATACGATATTGCAAAAACTACAATTATTGAAGAATTCGAGAAGTTTAAAGTAGGAGATTTCTCTGAAGAAAAATTAGCATTAGCTAAAAAAATTATCATTTCACAACGACAAGAAATTGCAGATAGACCTAAAGGTATTATTGAAGTCATGCAAAATCAACTACTTTTAAATCAGCCTCAATCAGATAAAGAATACATGGAATTAATTAATAAAGTGACTAAAGAAGATGTCGTTAAAATGGCAAATCAAGCCTATTTAGATACGATATATGTATTAACGAAGGGAGGTCAATCATAGTGCAAGAACAATATTATGAATTGATTGATGAACGCGTCTATAAACATGAACTAAATAATGGATTACGCTTATTTGTAATTCCTAAAAAAGGATTTCAAAAAACATATGTGACCTATACAACTCAATTCGGTTCGTTGGATAATACATTTAAACCTCATCATAAAGATCAATATGTGACTGTACCAGATGGAGTAGCACATTTTTTAGAGCATAAGTTATTTGAAAAAGACAATGATGAAGATTTATTTACTGCATTTGCCAATGATAATGCTCAAGTCAATGCATTTACAAGTTTTGATCGTACGAGTTATTTGTTTAGTGCAACTGATCAAGTTGAACGAAATATTCTACGTTTACTTGATATGGTGGAAACACCCTATTTTTCAAAAGAAACAGTAGACAAAGAAAAAGGAATTATTGCTGAAGAAATTAAAATGTATCAAGAACAACCAGGATATAAAATTATGTTCAATACATTACGCGCAATGTATCATCATCATCCAATTAAAGTAGATATTGCAGGTAGTGTTGAGAGTATTTATAGTATCACTAAAGATGATTTATACTTATGTTATGAAACGTTTTATCATCCATCCAATATGGTATTATTTGTCGTAGGAGATGTGGATCCTAAACGCATTTGTAATGTTATTGAAGAACATGAAAATCGTCGTCATAAAACAAATCAACCTTCTATTCAAAGAGGAGCAATAAAAGAACCAAATGAAGTAGTTCAATCATTTGTATCTGAAAAAATGAAATTACAGTCTCCACGTTTAATGCTAGGGTTTAAAAATGAACCTTTGGATGAAGCACCTGAGAAATATGTTCAAAGAGATTTAGAAATGACTTTATTTTTTGAACTCGTATTCGGTGAAGAAACAGATTTCTATCAATCTCTTCTTAATGATGATTTAATTGATGATTCATTTGGATATCAATTTGTTCTTGAACCTACTTATAGTTTCTCAATTATTACAAGTGCTACTCATGAACCAGATCAATTAAAGGATAGGTTACTTACTGAATTAAAGAAATATAGAGGAAACTTAAAAGATTCAGAAGCGTTTGAATTATTGAAGAAGCAGTTTATTGGTGAATTTATCTCTAATTTGAATTCCCCAGAATATATTGCAAATCAATATGCAAAATTGTATTTTGAGGGTGTAAGTGTATTTGATATGTTAGATATTGTAGAAAATATTACTTTAGATAGTATTAATGAAACTGCTAAACAATATCTAAATATTGATCGTCTTGTTGATAGCCGTTTGGAGATAGATTAAATATGAAGGCATTAGTATTTGGTGGTTCTGGTAGTATTGGTAGTGCGATTGTAGATCGTTTATTAAAAGAGGGATATGAAGTAGTACTTCAATATTATCAATCTGATATTTCATCCTTAGAAAAAAAGTATAAAGGTGAAGCCGTAGAATTCATTCAAATGGATTTGACTCATGATATTGATTTAAATGATATATTTAGTCATATAAAACAGTTAGACTGTTTAATTTATAGTAGTGGTACATCATTATATGGCATGCTACAAGATATGAAAGATAAAGAGATAGATGAATGTTATCATATTCATGTCAAACAGTTGATTCGATGCTGTCGATATTTCATAGACCTATTGAGAAAAAGTACAAATGGTAGAATTATTGTTATCTCATCAATTTGGGGCGAGACGGGAGCAAGTATGGAAACTATTTATTCAGCAATGAAAAGTGCTCAAATTGGATTTGTAAAGGCCCTCAGTCAAGAGCTAGCATTGACGAATGTCACTGTGAATGCTATAGCACCTGGTTTTGTTTCAGGACGTATGGCTAAAGCATTCAGTGATGAAGACAAAGCAGTTATCTTATCTGAACTACCACAACAAAGAATGATAGCTCCACAAGAAGTAGCACATGTGTGTGCTTATTTATGCCATCCTAATGCTAAGAGTATTACAGGAACAGTCCAAAAGGTTAATGGTGGTTGGTATATTTAAAAAGTATCCTAAATTTTAAATGCAGATTTGACGATTCGTTTTTTATAATCAATGATATAATAAATTTAATTATATAAGGGGAATATTTCAAATTGTATTTAAACAAGGGGTTGGTTAGATGACTGTTGCTAAAAAAAAGGAATGGTATTTAGAATACGAGATAATTGTTAATCGGGCTGGACTTTTAGGCGACGTATCGAGTTTACTTGGTATGTTAGGAATTAGTATTATTACTATAAATGGTGTTGATCAAGGGCGTCGTGGATTACTTATTAAGACAGATAGTCTTGAAAAAGTCACACGTTTTGAAAATATCATTCATGAATTGAAAGAAATAGAAATAACAAAGTTAAGAATTCCAGAGTTACGTGATCGTTTAGCAGTGCGTCATGGTCGCTATATTGAACAAGATGCTGGTGACAAAAAAACATTTCGTTTTGAACGTGAAGATTTAGGTTTACTTGTCGACTTTTTAGCAGAATTATTTAAAGAAGATGGTCATAAATTAATAGGTATTAGAGGGATGCCTCGTGTTGGAAAAACAGAATCGATTGTCGCAGGTAGTGTCTGTGCGCATAAACGATGGCTATTTATAAGTTCAACATTAATTAAACAGACAGTTCGTAGTTCTCTTATAAAAGGTGAATATGATGCTAATCATGTTTATATTATTGATGGTGCGGTAACTGCTAGAGAAACAAATCCTAAACATCAACAGTTAGTTGAAGAAGTGATGACTTTACCGTCAATAAAAGTAGTTGAGCATCCAGATTTATTTATAGAAACAAATCAATATAGCATCGATGATTTTGATTATATTATCGAGCTACGTGAACATGAGAATCAAAAAATTGAATATGATCACATGAAACAACAAGTTAAACAACAAGCAATTAAAAGCAAAAACACATTAGATTTTGGAGAAGATGTGTTTGGCGGTGGCTTCGGTTTTTTTGAGTAATGAAGGTGGAGGCGTCAAAAGTGAAAACAATTGGTGAAACCTTAAAAGGTAGAAGAGAAAGATTAGGAATGACATTAACAGAATTAGAACAACGTACACAATTAAAGCGAGAAACGTTAAAATATATTGAAGAGAATAAATTTGATCAACTTGCCAAAGTGGATTACGCTGAAGGTTTTATTAGACGTTATGCAAGTGTAGTTAATATGGATGTAAATCAACTCATTAAAGTGCATCATGAAGAAATTCCTAATCAACATAATCAACTCGATACACTTTTACATCATTATCGACACAACGAAGTGCCCGAATATCGTACTAAAAATAAAGAACCTATTCAATTATTGATTATGATTAGTATTGTTATAATTATTACTTTTATTATGTGGGTATTAGCAGTATTATTAATATAATATACATATAAATTAAGAAATGAGGTATTAAAATGAATATACCTAACCAGATTACAGTTTTTAGAGTGATTTTGATTCCAGTATTTATATTATTTGCTCTAGTAAACTTTGGTTTTGGAAGTGTATCTGTATTAGGTGGATATGACATAAGAATAGAGCAACTTATTGCTGCTATTATTTTTATTGTAGCTTCTTTAAGTGATTTTTTAGATGGTTATTTAGCAAGAAAATGGCAACTTGTGACAAATATGGGTAAGTTTTTAGATCCATTAGCGGATAAATTATTAGTTTCTAGTGCTCTTATTGTTATGGTTCAATTAGGGCTAACTAATTCAGTTGTAGCAATTATTATCATTGCTCGTGAGTTTGCGGTTACAGGTTTACGTTTACTTCAAATTGAACAAGGATTTGTGAGTGCAGCAGGCCAATTAGGTAAAATTAAAACAGCTGTTACAATGGTAGCAATTATTTGGATTTTACTTGGTGATTTATTCTCAAACTGGATTGGATTCCAATTAGGACAAGTATTATTATACATTGGCGTATTCTTTACAATATTATCAGGAATTGAATATTTCTATAAAGGTAGAGATGTGTTTAAGCAATAAAAGTATAATCAAATAAAGTGAAATGTAATGAGAGTCGCATAAAATGACTCTCATTTTTTTGAGTTATTTTTTAGATTATATAATAGATTAAGTATAAAATATGAATTAAGACTATATAAGGGAGAGGGACATATGAATATATCTATCATAGCAGTAGGTTCAGAATTATTATTAGGTCAAATAGCAAATACAAATGGCCAATATTTATCAAAACTTTTCAATCAAATTGGAAAGAATATAGTTGAACATACAGTTATCGGTGATAATCCTGATCGTTTAGAATTTATTATTAGAGAAGGACTAAAAAGATTTGACACATTAGTGCTCACTGGTGGATTGGGCCCAACTAAAGACGATTTAACTAAACAGACAGTAGCAAAAGTATTAAATAAAAACTTAGTGACTAATGAAGAAGCATTAAATTATATTGAAGATTTTTTCAAAGAACAAGGGCAAGAAATGACACCTAATAATAAACAACAAGCACTTGTAGTAGAGGGAGCGAAAGTATTAAAAAATCATTATGGTATGGCTCCAGGTATGTTTATTGAAATGGATAATAAAAAAGTAATTCTGTTACCTGGTCCTCCGAGTGAAATGCGACCTATGGCTAAAAATGAGTTGCTTCCATTACTTATAGATAATGACAATACTATTTTTTCAGAGCAACTGAGATTTGCAGGAATTGGAGAATCGAAAGTTGAAACAGAACTTATGGATTTAATTGAAAAACAAACTAATCCTACGATAGCTCCGTTAGCAGGGAAACATGAAGTATATATTAGATTAACAGCAAATGCTTCTACACAAAGTGAATGTAAAACATTGATTCAACCTATAAAAGAAGAAATACTAGAACGAATTGGTCAATTTTATTATGGTTCAGATGACACATTGTTAGAACAATCTGTAATGGAACAAATGAATTCTACAGTAAGTATATATGACGGGGTAACGGATGGAGCGATTTATACTCGTTTAAAACGCTTTGATAAACAAAATATATTAAAAGGAATATTACCAGATAATGATATATTTTTAAATCATCATTCAAGTATTGAAATGCAATTAAGAGACGCCTCTTCATATGTAAAAGATTTATATAAAACTGAAATGGGTATAGCAATATTACATGAGAAAGAGGAAGTTTATCTAGCAATTAATACAAAAGATGATTTTAAAATGACTACATTTAAGATAACACAATCAAGAAATATACTGCCCAACAGAAGTCAAAATTATGTATTAATAAGATTATTAAATTGGCACTAAAATGTACTTAAATTAAAAAATGGTTATAATTTTCGGGCACATTTGTTCGATTTTGTATTCATTGTTCTCTTTTTATACGAACAAATATTCGCAAAATACTTGTGTTTGAATATGGTTAAGAGTATAATATATATATAATATTAAATAGATAACTATCTCATATAGGAGGTTTCGCTTTGGATAATGATCGTCAAAAAGCTTTAGATACAGTTATAAAAAATATGGAAAAATCCTTTGGTAAGGGTGCAGTAATGAAATTAGGCGATAATAAAGGTCGTCGTGTATCTAGTGTATCAAGTGGTTCAGTTACTTTAGATAATGCACTAGGTGTAGGTGGTTATCCTAAAGGAAGAATTATTGAAATATATGGTCCTGAAAGTTCCGGTAAAACAACAGTAGCACTTCATGCCATTGCTGAAGTACAAAAAAATGGAGGCGTTGCTGCGTTTATCGATGCTGAACATGCACTTGATCCAGTATATGCTGAAGCATTAGGTGTTGATATAGATAATTTATATCTTTCTCAACCCGACCATGGTGAACAAGGTTTAGAAATAGCAGAAGCTTTCGTAAGAAGTGGAGCAGTTGACATTGTTGTTGTAGACTCAGTTGCTGCTTTGACTCCTAAAGCTGAAATTGAAGGTGAAATGGGAGATACACATGTTGGTCTTCAAGCACGTTTAATGTCTCAGGCTTTGCGTAAACTTTCAGGTGCAATTTCAAAATCAAATACTACAGCTATATTTATTAACCAAATTCGTGAAAAAGTTGGAGTAATGTTTGGTAATCCAGAAACTACACCAGGTGGTAGAGCATTAAAATTCTATAGCTCAGTACGTTTAGAAGTGCGTCGTGCAGAACAATTAAAACAAGGTCAAGATATTGTAGGTAACAGAACTAAAATTAAAGTTGTTAAAAATAAAGTAGCACCACCATTTAGAATTGCTGAAGTAGATATCATGTATGGTCAAGGTATTTCAAAAGAGGGCGAATTAATTGACTTAGGTGTAGAAAATGATATTGTCGATAAATCTGGTGCTTGGTACTCATATAATGGTGAGAGAATGGGTCAAGGTAAGGAAAATGTTAAAACATATCTTAAAGAAAACCCTCAAATTAAAGATGAAATCGATCGCAAATTACGTGAAAAATTAGGCATTTTCGATGGTGATGTTGAAGAAAATGAAGATAAATCATCACAAACATTATTCGATGAAGAATAATGTTAAATTTTTAATGCTTTAACTAGAATATACTTAAAAATATTAAAATTATTTTGTGTGAGAGTGAATGATGAGTTCGAAATGAATTCAATGTCACTCTCTTTCTTTTATAAGTATGTGTAGTGAAATTGAAGTGAAATTTCATATCTTGACACTACTGAGTACATAAACGTACAATTAATATGTATATTATTTATACAATTTATAAAAAATCATAGAGATTTTAATATACAAGCAAATACCTAGAAAAAGGAGGTGTTTATGTGAATTTATTAGACCTCCTACTCATTTTGCTGGGGATTATTCTAGGGGTTGTTGTAGGGTATTTTTTAGCCCGAAATATATTACATCAAAAGCAAATTCAAGCTAGACAAACTGCTAATGATATTATTAAACAAGGACAAAAAGAAGCAGATAATATCAAAAAAGAGAAATTATTAGAGGCAAAAGAAGAAAATCAAATCATTAGAGAACAAGTTGAAACAGAGCTACGTGAAAGACGTAGTGAGCTTCAAAGACAAGAAGCCCGAAATCTTCAAAAAGAGGAAAATTTAGATCGTAAATCAGAATTATTGGATAAAAAAGATGAGATTTTAGATCAAAAAGAATCCAAAATTGAAGAAAGACAACAACAAGTAGATGCAAAAGAGAGTAGTGTTCAGACGTTAATAATGAAGCATGAACAAGAATTAGAACGCATCTCCGGTCTCACTCAAGAGGAAGCAGTTAATGAACAACTTCATAGAGTGGAAGAAGAACTGTCACAAGATATTGCAGTGCTTGTTAAGGAAAAAGAAAGAGAAGCTAAAGAAAAAGTTAACAAAACAGCAAAAGAATTGTTAGCTACTACTGTACAAAGATTAGCTGCTGATCATACAACGGAATCTACTGTTTCAGTAGTTAATTTACCAAATGATGAGATGAAAGGTCGAATTATTGGTAGAGAAGGTAGAAATATTCGTACTTTAGAAACGTTAACAGGTATCGACTTGATTATTGATGATACTCCTGAAGCAGTGATTTTATCTGGATTTGATCCAATTAGACGTGAAATCGCTAGGACTGCATTAGTGAATTTAGTCTCTGATGGAAGAATTCATCCAGGTCGTATCGAAGAAATGGTAGATAAAGCTAGAAAAGAAGTAGATGACATCATTAGAGATGCAGGTGAACAAGCAACATTTGAAATCAATGTTCACAATATGCATCCAGATTTAGTGAAAATTTTAGGCCGCTTAAACTATAGAACAAGTTACGGCCAAAATGTCTTAAAACATTCTATGGAAGTTGCACATCTTTCTGGAATGTTAGCTGCTGAATTAGGCGAGGATGTTAGTTTAGCAAAAAGAGCTGGATTACTACATGATGTAGGTAAAGCAATTGATCATGAAGTTGAAGGTAGCCATGTTGAAATTGGTGTTGAATTAGCTAAAAAATACGGTGAAGTTGAAACTGTTATTAATGCGATTCATTCACATCATGGAGATGTTGAACCAACATCTATAATTTCAATTCTAGTAGCTGCTGCAGATGCATTATCGGCCGCGCGTCCAGGAGCACGTAAAGAAACACTTGAAAATTATATTCGTAGATTAGAACGCTTAGAAACTCTTTCAGAAAGTTATGAAGGTGTTGAAAAAGCGTTCGCAATTCAAGCTGGTAGAGAGATTAGAGTTATTGTTTCTCCTGAAGAAATAGATGATTTAAAATCTTACCGATTAGCTAGAGATATAAAAAATCAAATTGAAGAAGAATTACAATATCCAGGACATATTAAAGTGACAGTTGTTAGAGAGACTAGAGCAGTAGAGTATGCGAAGTAATTTTTAAAATTAAATAGGGACTCACTGAGTACTAAAAAACCTGAGACATATTTAA
>NZ_JANJPM010000030.1:0-31507 GCF_026222585.1 Staphylococcus sp. SUC_1.2
CAAGATTGCCAATATGCTTTTTATTCTAATTGTTATTTTTTAATCTTCTTACGTATACGATTCAATGTTTTAAATAGCCAATATTTAGGTTTATTAATTGGTTTATAGAAATCCCCAATTAACTCCTCGATATACACATTAAACCCTCTTTTAAAGCGATAAACACCATAATCTTCACTATTTTCAGTAAAATCACCAGATAAACCATAAAAATTATATCGATCATATCCATGATCAAAGCAATAATTCATCATGAACCAATGCATCATATATGGTCCCATATAATTATTGTATTTTTCTGATGAGCCACCTGAGAAATAGTTTACTTCATAAGCATTTGCAAAGTATACTCCAGAAGCTAAGTTTAAAATTTGTCCATCAGTTTGACGTAATTCACTTGCATGTAAGAGTTCTTTTTGGTCGTGTTCTATTTGTTTATCTAGTTCAGTAATTTTTTTCAGCTGTTTGTCACTTTTATTTTCTTTAGACATCATTTGATCACGACGCGTTTCTTTATCATTTAAAGAGGTTTGCAATGATTTAATATAGTCATCTAAATCAATATATGCTAATGGCACTAATGCTTTATCGCCGTATGTATCTATAAAATTATAAAAATATTCATCTGTTTTTGATACAAAACCAGTACGTGCTTCTGTTTCACGATACAAGTCTAAGAAAATATTTAGTTCATCTCTTTTAAGAAATCTTACTTTTACTCCATAGTTTATCGCTTTATTTATATTTCTTTTACGTTGACTATCAAACTGCTTTTTCAATGATGCAGGTGTTTCACCTTTTAGATAATTTACGCCCATCCATCTCACTTGACTAGAGCGATCATATTTCGTAGTGAAACCATGATGTTCGTAACCATGTGATTTAAATAAATTAACTAAAGCATCATTTTTTTCGTGACCTTCTACCGAATTGATATCTTTATCATAAATTTGATAAATCCAATATGGATCAAGTTTTACATATAAACATTGATGTTGGTGTAGGTATTTTTCTAATTCTCGTAGGTAAAAATCAACAAGACCTAAATCGGAATAATCCATCACTGGTCCACGATTTGAATAGTATACATAACTTCCCATAGTTGGAATTTTTGAGAAAAGACTTGCAGCAATCACTTTATTACTTTCATCTTTTACACCTAATAACACAACTTCAAATCCGTCATTTTCTCTAGTTTTTATATTTTCAGTAACTTGGAAGTAATGACTCTCTAATGATGGATTTTGTACGAAGGTTTCATATTCTTTAACTGTTAACTCTGTAAATTTCATATTCGCACTATTCCCCTCTTAATTCAATCTTTTTTTAATTTTTTTAAGTATTGTATATAGTGAATACATTGGTTTATTTATAGGTTTAACGAAATCACCAACATATTCAATTACATCTGCATTAAATCCCTTTTTAAATTTCACAACACCTGCATCTTCAGCATCATCTGTAAAATGACCACTAATCCCATAAAAATTATAACGGTCAATGTCATGATCAATTGCATAATTAATCATAGTCCATTGAACTGCATAACTTCCAGCGAAGTGTCTATATTTATTTGACGTTCCACCTGCATAATATACAACTTCAAATGGATTAATAAAGAAGAATCCAGCAGATATTGGTAATTCGTTACCGTGTTCTAATTGAAGTTGTGTTGCTTCATCAATTTTTTGCTCATTTGCTTTTAATTGCTGTTCTAAATTTATTTTTTTATTTTGTGCTTTTTTGTTATCTGGTCGTTTTTCAATATCTTTTAGAGCTTTGTTTAAGTCTTTATTTAATGTCTGACGTTCTGCATGAAGTTCTTCAAGATATTCATCAAATTTTATATATGCGAGAGGTACTAATACTCTATCTTTAAAATGATCAAATCGATTATAGTAGAAACTATCCTCTCTATCAGAAAATTCTTTAGTCTCTGATGTATCTTCCATAAATGATCTGAAAATAGGTAATTCTTCTTTAGTAAGAAATCTTACTTTAACACCATTTTTTTGGACTTTTTTAGTATTTCTTTTTCGTAAACTATCCATTCCATTTAATACATCTTTAGCAGTTTTATCCTTTAAATTTAAAACTGAATGGAACCGAATTTGTAATATTGGATCAAATCCTGTTGTAAACCCTTCGTGTTGATATCCTAATTGCTTCATTTTATCAAAGAACCAATCATTCCCAGCATTCCCTGTAATATCACCATCATGATTACGATATTGATAAGGCAAATAAGGGTCTATACGTACGTATAAACAACGTTGCTGTTTTAAATATTTACTTAATTCGTTAAAGAAAAAGTGAACGAGCTCTTTGTTTTCATAATCAATGACTGGACCACGATTTGAATAAAAATATTTAAAAATTTTCATAACGGGTACAGCAGTTAGCATACAAGCAGCAATGACTTCATTATCTTTATTTTTAATTCCTACTAAATGAGTTTCAGTTTTCTCGGCAACTTTTAACTCATAATTTTCAGTCATTTGTGTAAAATGGCTATATGGCATTTTTTCAGTAAAATCGCCAAATTCTGTAGCTGTTAAATTTGTAAACTTCATTATCTCTATAACTCCTAATTTAGAATCTTTATTTAATTTGAGTTGACTAATTTTAAAATTTTAGCTTATGTATATGTTGTGAATACGCATCGGTCTAATCTCAATAAGTATACACTAGATAAGGTTAAAACTAAAATATAAACCTGTATATACTTCCAATTAACCTAAATGCTCTTAAATTCTTGGCTTCTTCTATCTTCTCCAAATAATAAGAGCTGAAAATCATTCTTTTTCAGCTCTTAAATTCATATCTAATTTCATTTTAAATCAATTAATACTACATTGCTACTAATTCTTAAGTATTTCATGCTATGAATACTCTAAATAATTTTTATTTTATACTATGCTAACCATTATCTAAAGTTTGTCTAATCTCCCTTAAGTATTCTCCTGTTTGACTTAAGTCATCATTTTGAAATCTTCGAACGATTTCACTTCCAATAACAACACCATCTACATCTTTTACCAAATCTTTTATATGGTCTGTAGTTCTTATTCCAAATCCTGCTACAACTGGGAGAGATGTAAAAGATTTAATCATTTTTATCTGGTCTTTAAGCTTTGGATGAAACGTTCCATCTTCTCCAGTAGTAGCATTCATCGTTACAGTATAGATAAATCCTTCGGCATGTTTTGCTATATTTTGTATACGATTTATATCTGTCGTCATTGCTATTAATGAAATTATTTTTACTACTCTATTATGATTTAATTGTTGTTTTAATTGTTCTATTAATTCAAATGGTAAATCTGGAATAATTACTCCATAAACACCAATATCATCGCATTTTTTAAAAAAGGCTTTTTCTCCATAACTTAAAATAACATTATAGTATGTCATTAGAACACATTTACAATTAATTTCATTTTGATGTTTATCTAACTCATCAAATATATAGTCGATTGTTATATGATCTTTAAGTGCTTCATGACCAGCTTTCATAATGATGGGTCCATCAGCTACAGGATCTGAAAATGGAACACCAATTTCTATAATATCTGCTCCACTTTTATCAAGTAATTTTACATTTTCTAAAAATTGTCTATTACCCATGATGTAAGGAATAAATAATTTACTCATTTTTATCCTCCTTTCTCTGTTGTATATATTGTTGAATCGTTTCCATATCTTTATCTCCGCGTCCAGATATTGTCACTACTAATATATCGTTTTGTTTCATTTTAGGTGCTAATTTTTCTACATAACTTAATGCATGTGCACTTTCTATAGCGGGGATAATACCTTCTATTTTGGTGAAGCGGACAAGTGCTTCCATTGCTTCTTCATCGCTAGCACATTCATAGGTTACTCTTCCAATATCATGATAATATGAATGTTCAGGTCCAATACCTGGATAATCTAATCCTGCTGAGATAGAATGTGCCAATTCAATTTGTCCATGTTCATCTTGGATTAAATACATTTTTGATCCATGAAGCACACCGGCCTTTCCTTTCCCTATCGCAAGTGCATGTTGATTAGTATCCTTACCTCTGCCAGCTGCCTCCACACCGTATAATTTCACATCATCTTCGATAAAAGGATAAAATGTTCCTATTGCATTAGAACCTCCTCCTACACAAGCAACTATTGCATCTGGCAAACGATGTTCTTTCTCTAATATTTGTGATTTTATTTCTTGACCAATTACACTCTGAAAATCTCTAACCATCGTTGGAAAAGGATCCGGCCCTAAAGCTGATCCTAATAAATAATGTGTATCTTCCACGTGACTTACCCAATACTGTAGCGCTTTATTAACTGCGTCAGATAAAGTTCCTTGACCTTCATCCACAGCTTCAACTTTAGCTCCTAATAATTCCATTCTAAATACATTAAGTTGTTGTCTTTTGATGTCTTCTCTTCCCATAAAAACAATCAGTTCCATATCAAATAATGCAGCCACTGTGGCACTTGCAACTCCATGTTGTCCAGCTCCCGTTTCTGCAACAAGTTTATTTTTGCCCATTCGTTTAGCGAGCAATGCTTGACCTATGGCATTATTGATTTTGTGGGCACCAGTATGATTTAAATCTTCTCTTTTTAAATAAATTTTAGCCCCACCTAATGTTTCTGTATATGATTTCGCATAAGTTAAGGGTGTTTCTCTCCCAACATAATCCTTTAAATAATATGCTATCTTTTGTTGGAATTTAGGATCATTTTTTGCTTTTTTATACACTCTCTTTAATTCAATGATAGCTGGCATTAATGTTTCCGGTACATATTGTCCTCCATACTCACCAAAAAAACCTAGTTCATTTGCTTCCGTTTGTATCTGTTTCATATTCTAAGCTCCCTTTAACGTAATTTATAATTGTTTCCATTTTCAATTTATCCTTGCATTCATTTGTCTCTATACCACTGGATATATCATAGCCTTTATGTGATAAATCCAGCTTTTCAATCTGTTGAATAGCACTTATATTTATTCCTCCTGCAATAAGATAAGGAATGTCTTGGCTTACTGATTCTAATATTTTCCAATTAAACGTTTGACCCGTACCACCAAATTGAATTGAAGGGGTATCAATAATAAATAAATCTACCCATGGCTTATATTGATTCATATCTCTATTCAAGTTTTCTGTAGCCGGCAACGCTTTAATTATCTTAATATTCTTAAAATTTAATTTAACTTTTTGGATTAATTCAATTGTTTCATTACCATGAAATTGAATGCCGTTCACATTGGTTTGTTGCAACAATGTATTTAATTCTTTATATGTAGGATTCACAACAACTATAACTCGATGAATGTGCTTTGCTACAAATTGATTTAAATAGTTAATTTGTTCTATATTTAAATGACGTTTACTTTTTGGATAATGAATAAAACCTATCATATCTATGTCTAAGGAATTGGCTTTTAAAATATCACTTTTTGTTTTAAAACCACAAAATTTTAGTATATTCATTTCTCTTTATTTAGTTTTAATGAAGGTAATAACGATGATATATTATTACTATTCATTAAAGCTCCTCCCACAAGTAATCCGTCTATGCCACTACTTACAATTTTTTTTACATCATTTAAAGTTGTAATACCACTTTCAGAAATATAGTAATAACCTTCTTTTTTCATTTCCAAAATGTCATTAGTATGTTCTACTTTAGTAATAAATGTTTTTAAATCTCTATTATTTATACCAATGATTTTAGGTTTAATTTGATAAGCGCGTTCTAACTCTTCTTTGTTATGAACTTCAACTAAGACTTCTAAGTTTTGAGATATTGCATAATGATATAAAGACTGAAGTGTATCATTGGTTAAAATATTTACTATTAATAAAATAATAGAAGCTCCGGCTCTCTTAGCAAGATCAATTTGAAGCGGATCAATGATAAAATCCTTTCATAATACTGGTAAATGTGTGAGTTGTGTTAACGTTTGTAGACGTTCAAAACTTCCTCCAAAATATTTTTCATCGGTTAAAATTGAAATAGCACTTGCTCCATGATTTTCATATTTAGCAATTTGATGCTCTAAGTTAATGTCCTTGAATGCTTTTACAGAAGGACTTTTAGATTTTATTTCTGCAATAATACTCAATGTTGATTCCCTTTTCAAAGTGGTTTCTAGAGCTGACTTATAAGATACATCAACTTTTTTAATATGTTTTATTTTATCTGTATAATACCCATCGTTTAGTAACTGTTTTTTATACTGTACAATCTCATCTAATATTGTCAATTTTATTCCCCTTTCATCAACTGACATTGTTTTAAAGCTTTGCCACTATCAATTAAATCTTTTGCTAAATCAACGCCCTTTTTAATACTATCCACTCTATTTGATATATATAAGGCTAATGCTGCATTCAGCACTACGACATTTCTTTTAGGGGAATGATCTTTTCCACTTAATATGTCAATGGTAATGTTTTTATTTTCTTCAGGTGTGCCACCTTGAAGTTCTATATTATTTGCATGAGCTATGCCATAATCTCGTGCATTTAAAACATAATGTGAAATAGCCCCATCTTCATGTAATTCATATATTTCGTTATCCCCAGATAACGTTGCTTCATCCATTCTATTCGCTCCATGAAGTACGATGCCTCTTCGTCGTCCTAAATCTTTCATAGTTTTAATAATCATGGGTAATTGGGAAGCATCGTAGACCCCCATTACTTGATAATCTAATTTAAAAGGATTGATTAATGGTCCGACAATATTGAAAATAGTTGGTTCATGAATACGTTTTCTAATAGGTTGAATGTATTTCATAATTGGATAAGATTCCATAGCGCTGATAAATGCTAAATGTGTTTTAGATACTTGTTTGGCTACATTTGCTACTTTCGTAGTAGGAATGTGTAATTGTTGTAATAAATCGGTACTTCCAGAATTAGATGTAATGCTTTTATTTCCATGTTTAATGACTGGAACATCTGCGCTTGCTACTACAAATGATACTGTCGTTGAAATATTGAAACTATTTGATTTATCTCCTCCTGTTCCACAAACGCATATACTTCCTTTGTATTCAGGTTGAGTTGAATACATCGTATGAATAAGACTTTTCACTATATAAGTTAATTCTTTTTGTTGTATCGACTTATTTGTGAAAGCTTGTAATAACTTTACTTTATCTTGAGTATGACATTCTGGATTGATGAGATATTGAATAAATTCAGTAGTTTCATGTTGTGAGAGTGTTGCATGACTTTGAATTTGGTTGAGTAATGTTAAGGTCATCATATTTACCTCTTTCCTTTACGATATCGATAAAATTTTTAATTATTTGTTGTCCTTGATCTGTTGCAAACGACTCAGGATGATATTGAATACCAAAATGTAATCCATTTTTTGTCTCATAAGATTGAATGCAATCTTTTGTCCTTCCAGTAATTATTAATTGTGATGGAAAAGAGATTTCATCACTTATTAATGAATGGTAACGCATTATATTAAATTGATTTGCTAAGTTGTTATATAATTTAGTATGTTGAATAACTGTTAATATATCGACTTTACCGTGCATGACTTTTTCGCCTTGAATAACACGGCCACCGTAATAGCATGTTATTGCTTGTGCACCTAAACATACGCCTAATATCGGTAAAGATTTATACCTTTCAATAATATTCAATAGATGGTTACTATCTAAAGGATGACCAGGTCCTGGAGATATGATGAGACCATCACTTTGGTTAACGTAGTTAAGCACATCTTTATCGTCCGGATATTTAACAATGACATCATCTAATTGACTTACTATATCAACTAAGTTATATGTAAATGAATCATAATTATCAATGATTAAAATCATGGTGTTACCTCCAATAAACTTTTTGCTTTTAATAATGTTTCTTCTAATTCTTTTTCTGGTACTGAATCATAAACCACCCCACACCCTGCTTCGACTTTCACAGTAGTATCATCAATTAACATTGTTCTTATTGCTAAAGCAAAATCTAAATTCTGATTACAATTAATGTAGCCTACACCCCCACTATATAGTCCACGTTTATATGGATATGTCTCATATATACGCCTAATTGCTCTAAGTTTTGGAGCTCCTGAAACAGTTCCTGTAGGTAATAAATTAGCAATTACTGTCATAGGAGATAATTTTTGCTTAATCTCACCTTTTACTTCGCTTACAATATGCATGACATGCTCATATTTTTCAATTTCCATTAATTTTGTAATTTTTGAACTACCGGTTCTACTGACTCTATGTAGATCATTTCTGCCTAAATCAACAAGCATTCGATGTTCGCTTAATTCCTTTTCATCACTCAATAATTGCTCTGCATTTTGTTTATCTTCTTTTATGGTTTTACCTCTTTTAATTGTTCCAGCGATTGGATTCGTAATAACCGTTCCATCTTGTACAGCTACAAAACTCTCTGGAGAACTGCCTATAATAATTTGTGTATTCATATTAATATAGTACATATATGGACTTGGATTACGTCTTTTTAAGTTTTGGTATAATTGATAACTTAATTGCAATGTATTATTTTTAAAATGATGATTGTAGCTATATATTCTAGATGGTACAACTTGAAACATATCGCCTTCTTTTATAAGCTTTTTCAATTGCTTTATAGTATTTATAAATTCATCATCTGATACATTTGGTATGATATTTGAAGGCGTAGGAGGACGAATATAATCATCTGTATAAGCTTTAATTTGAGATAGTTCCTTTATTCTATCTTTTACTCTTTTTTCTAAATCTTTCTGTTCTACTTCTGAAAATTGATTTGTAGCAATAACATATAATTCATCTTTATAATGATCAAATACATATACATCTTCTATCATGTGAAATTCAATATCATTGCTATCCTTAATTTCTTGTATAGATTGCTGTTTTAAAATTGGAAATTCATGTCTTACTAAGTCAAAACTACACGTACCAATAAAGCCAGATACAAATGGTAAATGTTTTAATTTTTCATCTGTAATCTGAATATTAAATTGATTGATATAATCTTTTAAATATTCATAAGACTTTTCAGTAATTTCAACATTTTGTTTTTTTGTTTTTATCTTTAGTAAGTCGTTATTTAACACAACAGAACCATAGCTTTCGAATGCTACAATAGAATATCTACCTTTAATTTGCTTTTGACTGGTACTTTCTAAAATAATCTTATTTTTCTTTAACTTTCCTAAAACTTCGGGTGTAATATTTGCTCTAAGTATTTCATAATATAGTTTCATTAAGCTTTAATCCTTTCTCAAAAAAATATCAGCATCCTTATTTAAAAGGACGCTGACGCGCGGTACCACCTTAATTAACTAAATATTTCGAATTATCAAAATATTTAAAGTTCACTTATTTTTTATTTGATTTTTTATAAGTATAAACCCAATTTCATTATTAGTGATGTTAGTTTTCATCAACCACTAACTTTCTATGATTATCTAGCTAATAATTACTATATTTATACCAAAAAGACACCACGATTACGTTCCATAGATAAGGACGCGTTACCGTGGTGCCACCTTAATTAACATTACATGTTCACTTTACTGTTATTAAATTTAATCTTCTAAGTCCAATTCAAACATATGCTGTGCTAATTTACATCATCCATTAGCTTTCTATTTGCTACATCACATATCTTCTACTCAATTCTCAGAATTATTAAAATATTATTATAATTCAGTATAATACATAAATAAATCTTCCTTGTCAATATTTATTTCAATTTATTGATGACAAGCAATAGGCATATAATAAGTTTTGAGCGGCATGTATAGAATCAATATGTGTTCGTTCCAGTGCATGAGAGGACTCAATACCAGCTCCAAATAATCCATGTTTAATATCTGCTCCTGCTTTTAATGCTGCAGACGCATCTGACGTATAATAAGGATAAATATCTATTTTATACGGAATATGATTAAATTTACATAAGTTTACTAGATGTGTTTTTAATTCTTTATGATAAGGTCCAGACGCATCTTTAGCACAAATAGATACTGTATATTCGTCAGAAGATTGTCCCTCTCCAAGTGCTCCCATATCAAAAGCAATAAATTCTACAATTTTATTAGAAATAGATGCATTCGCTCCATATCCTATTTCCTCATTATTAGAAATATAAAATTGAATAGTATGTGGTAATTTAATTTGTTCATTTTTTATTCTTTCTAATAAATCTAATATCATTGCTACACTTGCTTTATCGTCTAAGTGTCGGGATTTAATAAATCCAGATGATGTTATTTCTGTTCTTGGATCAAAGCTAATAAAATTACCTACTTCTATTCCTAAATCTTCTGTCTCTTTCTTAGAAGACGTTTTTTCGTCTATACGGACTTCCATATGTTCAATATCTCTTGGTATTTTTTCATTTTCGCGATATACATGAACACTTGTTTCATGTAAACATATTGTCCCTGTGTACGTTTCGCCAGAGTCTGTTTCAATCTGACAATATTCTCCTTCAATCGCATTATATTTAAATCCACCAATTAGATCGATTGTTAAACGACCATCTTCTTTAATTTCTTTTACCATTGCACCTAAAGTATCTACATGAGCAGTAATACAACGTTGACGTACATTATCTTCACCCTCAACTGTGATAATTAATGCACCTTTATTTGTTAATTGAGTTGAATATCCTAAATGTTCTACTTTTTGTTTTACATAACTTATTGCATTATAAGCATTTCCCGAAGGACTATTAATGTTAGTTAAGTTTTGAATTAATTCTAATATCTTTGATTCCATTCAACTTCCCCCTTTAATACTTTAAATATATTTTAACCTAGATAAATAGTGAACTCTAATGAATAGTATTGTTTAAAATGAATGACTAATTTAAAATATAGATATTCTGAATATTTAGAAATAAGGAGGGCTCATATGAAAAATATTTTATTTGTTGGTTTAGGATTAATTGGTGGAAGCTTAGCTAGTAATTTAAAATTTTATCAATCTGATCTTATAATTTCTGCCTATGATACTGATGTAACTCAATTAGATAAAGCAATGTCTATTGGTATAATTGACAAAAAGATTAATGATTATGCTCTTGGTGTTAAGGAAGCGGATATTATTATCTTTGCTACTCCAGTTCATCAAACAGCAATATATCTAAATTCATTACCTAATTATGAAACCAAATCACATTTGATTGTAACGGATACTGGCAGTACAAAACTTATCATTCAAAATTTTGAAAAACGTTTATTAGAATCAAATATCCATCTTGTTAGCGGGCATCCAATGGCTGGTAGCCATAAATCCGGTGTCCTTAATTCAAAAAAGCACTTATTTGAAAATGCATACTATATTTTAGTTTACGATGATGAACATAATACACAAGCGGCTAAAACATTACAAGATTTGCTCTCCCCTACACTAGCTAAATTTATTGTTACTAATGCAAAAGAACATGATTATGTAACGGGGATTGTCAGTCATGTTCCACATATTATTGCCTCTAGTTTAGTACACTTGAGTTCAAGCCATGCAAATGATCATGCTTTAGTCAAACAGCTTGCTGCTGGTGGATTTAGAGATATTACAAGAATTGCAAGTAGTAATGCCGAAATGTGGAAGGATATCTCACTTAGTAATAAACAAAATATCATTAGTTTACTAGAAGATATGCAAACCAATATTAAGGATATGATAGTTAAACTTAAAAATGAAGAAGAACAACAAATATATCAATTCTTTGAAGAAGCAAAAATATTTAGAGATCAATTACCTCTTAAACAACATGGTGTAGTCAATGTTGGGTATGATTTATATATTGATATTCCAGATAAAGCGGGTATGATTAATAAAATTACTTCTATACTTAGTTTACATAATATTTCTATAAGAAACTTAAAAATTTTAGAAGTTCGTGAGGATATTTTAGGTGCTTTACAAGTTACCTTTAAAACTCCAAAAGATCGTGAATTAGGTATTGTTGCTTTAAATGAATTTGATACTTATATTCCATAAAAAAGGAAGTGGGCCAAAATTCAAAATGAGTTTTGACCTACTTCCATTTATTTACATCTTATGACCTGCCATTAATCCCAATCTATTATGTTTTGTTCCAGATTCAGTATAAGAAATTGCTTTTGAAACGATGCCTTTACCATATTTTTTTTGTAACGTATCAATCGTTTTAGCTAAATTTTCATCTCTTTGTCTTTTATATTCATCTATAAATAAATTTAATTGTCGATTTTCTTCATTAATGAATTGTGTTAGTGAAACACTTAACGTACGATACAAAGCGTGTTTATCACACAACTGATTCGCATAATCATTAACGACTTTAAACATATCTTGTTCTAGATTTGTAGCATCAGTTAAAGTGTGTTGTTTATGTATTCCTCCACCTTCAGTATATCCAAATGAAAAATTTATAGTACGTGCTAATTGCTTTCTTTCTCTTAATCTACAAGCAACATCTTCAATCAACTCTTGCATAACAATTTTTGTTTCATTAAATTGATAGTCTCTCATCAAAATTTGGCTTTTACATATAGCTGGATTGTGAATTTTACTTTTTTCTCTTATTTTACTTTGATCTATACCGTTAGCATGTAAATGCATATCAGTGCCTAATATACCAAAGTCTTTTTTCAAATATCTATGAGGATAATGCGCTAAATCACCTATTGTAATAATTCCTTTTTTATTTAACTTTATTTCTGTTTTTTTATTGATTCCCCAAAATGATTTTAATGGTGAGATACACCATAATTTATCGGGGATATCATGATATCGCCACTCAGTAATACCTTCTTTTAGGTGTTTAGCTTCGACATCCATAGCTACTTTACTAAGTAACAAGTTAGATCCAATACCTATCGTGCAGTATATTCCCGTCTTATCTAAAACTTCTTTTTGAAAACACTTAGCAAAAGAATATACTGTAGTATTAAAAAGATGGTAGCTATTTGTTACATCCATAAAAAATTCATCAATACTATACTGATGTAAGTCTTCCTCTGGAACATATTTAAGAGCAATTTTAGAAATTTCTAATGATACTTCTAGATATCTTCTCATACTTGGATTAATAATATAAATATCATTACGTTGTGGAATTTCAAATAATCTAGATCCCGTTTTAATACCAAGTTCTTTTAATTTAGGTGTTGCTGCCAACACAACAGATCCTTGTCGCTTAGTGTCAGCTACCACTGCTAATTTTGTCGTTAAAGGATCTAACCCTTTTTCAATACAAGACACACTAGCATAAAAACTTTTCTGATCTACACATAGTATGTCTCTATCTTCAAGTAAATTATAATCATACATATCAATCCCCTCCTTAGATAATTCAATTATATAAGAACATTTGTTCCCTTACAATATTAAAAAGAACAAATGTTCTGTTTAAATATCTTGAAGTTCATTTTTTAAAAATGATATACTAAGCACATAATTATATAAGGAGGAAAACATCATGCCGATTGTAAATGTAAAATTATTAGAAGGACGCTCAGATGAGCAATTAAAAAACTTAGTCACTGAGGTTACAAATGCAGTGGAGAAAACAACAGGCGCAAATAGAGAAGCAATCCATGTAGTTATTGATGAAATGAAGAAAAATCACTACGGTGTAGGTGGCGTAAGAAAATCAGATCAATGATATTACAATTTTTAAAGTTTACATAATAATATTATTGTAGTTAAAGAGATAATAAATAAGCAGGCCAAAGTGGCCTGCTTATTTATTATCTTTTAAAAATGACTCTATTGCTTTTTTATTTTTCTCTTTATCAATATCTAATGCACTACCATCGTTATTAGTATTAATATTTTGATAAGAATTTTTTAACGGTACAGTTAGTGTTTCCACATTTTTATCGCCTCGTATTCCAAAACTTAGTCCTGTTTGGAAAATAGCTGAGTTTGGCATATCTGTATTAATATATCCTCTCAATATACCAGCTACTTTAGGTAATTTCACGATTGTACTTGGGGTAATTAATTCTTTCTTAAGTGTTTGCATAACTTGTTGTTGACGTCTCACGCGTCCAAAGTCCCCCTCTGGGTCATGTCTAAATCTAGCATAACCTAATAATTCTTTACCGTTTAATCGATGATGTCCTTTTTTCAATGAAACCCCAATATTTTCTGACATATCTTTTTCAACATCAATTGGCACACCATTAGGTTCTAATTCATCAATCATTTTTTCAAAGCCAGTGAAATCAATGACTGCATAGTATTCAGGATTAATACCTAAATTTTTATTTAATGTTTGTCTCAATAACTCTGGTCCACCAAGTGAGTATGCAGCGTTAATTTTATATTTGTCATAACCAGGAATTTCAGCATAAATATCACGCATAATTGACATCATTTTCATTTTTTTCTTAATATAGTCATACTGTACAACCATAATAGAGTCAGTTCTTGATTTTCCACCATTAGCTTGGTCAGCACCGAGCATTAATACTGTGATTTTCCCGTCATTTTTAACGGCTCCATTAAATTTATGAAATTTAATATCTTTTGCATGTTCTTGTGCATATTTCATCCCACTTTGATATCCATGAACGACATACGTAATCATTACAATAAGTAAAACTACAATAATCAGTATTACAAAAGGTAATTTTCGAAGTTTTTTCTTCTTGCGTCGTTTAGAAGGTATCGTTGTCCCCGTTTGCCGTCTTAATATTGTATTATCCTTCTCTTCTGTCATATTTACCTACCTTACACTCTTTAAAATCTTCAAAATAATATTCGGATATACTATAATATATAAATAAGTTATATAAAATACCTTAAAAAATCAAGTGTTTTCAATAAATATTACAAAGGTGTTAGGAAAGGATGGCATAAATGAATATTAATACAGCATACTTTGCAGGAGGCTGTTTCTGGTGTATGACAAAACCGTTTGATCAATTTGAAGGTATTGAATCAGTAACATCAGGTTTTATGGGGGGATCAGTTAAAAATCCAACCTATGAACAAGTAAAAAGCGGAACTACTGGACACTATGAAACTGTTAAAATAGAGTATGATGTTGCTTTATTTTCTTATCATAAATTATTAGAAATATTTTTTTCAGTCATTGATCCATTAGATGCTGGCGGTCAATTTCAAGATAGAGGGTCACAATATCAAACAGCTATTTTTTATACAAATGATGATCAAAGAAAAGTTGCGATTAATTATATCAAAGATTTAGAACAAACGATGCATTCTGATAAAGCCATTGCTACTAAGGTTCTTCCCGCTTCAAATTTTTATAAAGCAGAAGAATATCATCAAAATTTCTATAAAAAAAATCCTGAACGTTACGCACAAGAACAGCGAGATCGCGCAAATTATGATCCTCGTTCTAACTCATAATAAAAAAGATATCCGAAATTGTTTTCGGATATCTTTTTTATTTATGTCTAATCACTCGCATTACTTTTAACATACTGTACCATAGAGAACTATCTTTTCTATATACCAAAAATCGCGGTTCCCACTGAGGACTATATTTTTCTTTATATCTTCGTAACCCCTGAAAACGATATAAACCATTAAAATGCTCAAACACACGTCCCGCAATACGTTCTCGTAAATAAGAATAATCGAGTTGACCTACATTTGATAAGGTAGCCATACCCATGTTAAAAGCTTTATACCCTTTTTCTTTACCCCATAATAACATATGTAGATATAATCCATCCATTAGAGGTAAATCTAATTCAGGTAACCAACGAATTAAATCTACTGAAATTGCTTCGTTATAGTATGTTGGCATTAATGTACAAAAAGCAATAATCTTACCTTCTTCATTTTTCATAATTCCAATTGGCGCTTTATCTAAGTACTGTTCTGTAAATTGACCAACAGAAAAATGCATTTCAGTACGTCCATCGAGCCACTTATCACTTACTTTTCTAAGCTCTTCTATAAACGCTTTAGAAAATGGTGGTTCTATAATTTCAAATTTAATATTTAAATCATTA
This sequence comes from Staphylococcus sp. SUC_1.2, assembly GCF_026222585.1. NCBI lineage: Bacteria > Bacillati > Bacillota > Bacilli > Caryophanales > Staphylococcaceae > Staphylococcus > Staphylococcus sp. SUC_1.2. The sequence continues at coordinate 15,982 of NZ_JANJPM010000030.1, forward strand.
AATTTATTCAGTGTTGCTCTAAAACCACGTCGTTTTTTTCCAGAAGTAGTAAATTGTGTTAAATCAATAATAGCCTCTTCGCCTAATTTAAAAAATTGATTTCCAAAATTATGATACAACGGCATAAAACGATCAGATACTTGATAGAAAATGACATCATAACCTAACTTTTCAGCATAACTATAGAAATCATCCAACAATGATTGGAATGATGCTGTATTTCCAATTGGATCTCCCAATACGACCAGCGCATTTGATTTATATCTATACATAAGAAAGGCTTGTTCACTGTCATGCATAAATACATCTTTATCACCACTATATATCAAATGACTTAAATAATTCCCTCCATATGTTTCTATAATTGATTTACATTGAGAAAATTCTTGGAATTGATGTGGGCGTTCAAAGCGACGACCAAATAACCATGCAATACCAACAATTAATAATATAACAACTACCACAGTTAACCAGAAATAGTATTTTAATAATGACGTATCCATTTCCAAGTGATATAAATCTAAAGCATATAAGGTTTCAGAAATAATGAAATGATTAATATATAAAACAATCACACTAATGATTAAGGTAAATATTAAGTTTTTTAATCTAAATGGACGTTTAAATACTTTCGCACGTCGATAAGCTAAAATAAGTAAGATAAAAATAATGATGAGCCATGTAAGTAACATGATAGAAGCATACGTATATAACGTTGCAAGAAATATTAAAACAAGTGAAATCGTTGAATACATAATTGCTCTCTTACTTTGCTTATATATTCCTCTTACATTAACAAGTAATATTAAACATGCACTTGTATGAATAGACAACATGATATAGTAAATAAAATGATCAGCATCATATAATCCATCATAAACAATCGTCACATTATTAATAAAGAAAATAAAACTTGTTAATAGTGCAAGAATAGATAAAGCAAATGCTGGGATTTTTGAAATAATATCTTTTTGATAAGACAGTATGAATGAGGTGACATCTTTAGCAGGTACAAAATATTTAGATTCTTCAAAGTACTTACGTGCAGAATTGCCAAATTCAAACGTAGATAAAATTAAAGCAATGATAACAGGTACAAAATAATAAGCAAAACGATATAGCAGTAAGGCAATTAATATTTTTTCTTCAGGAATATCTAAGGATTTTAGTCCTAATAAAACAACTAAATCAAATGCCCCGAATCCACCTGGAATAAAACTAATCAGTCCAGAGAGTGCAGCAATAATAAAAATACCAAGTAATGTTGTAAAAGCTACATGAATATCAATCATCCATGCCGACAAGTAAAGTACAACAGCAGCGGCTATCCATTCAATACTTGAAACAAGCGTGCAATATATTCCTACCAATTTATTATGTTCAGTAACCGGTTTAACGACTGTATACACTATAAAAATAGGTAAAAATAAAGCGACTACGTACAATACCCATTTTACAAAACGTACTTTATCAAGAATATGAGAAGCATCGAAAATATGAAGTACGACTAAAATAGATAAGAAGCTTAAACCAGTTAACATTGAAACTAATATGATTGAAATAGCGTGAAGTAATCTTTTTCTATCAGAAGTATAATTTTTATAAATAAATGTTCTAAATCCTGCGCCTATAAATCCACCAAATCCAACAATAGCATTAAATGCATTAATAATATAACTCAAACGAAATACTTTGTTCAGTGGTATACTCAACTTTAAAGTTTTAACAAGAATGACATCATATAAACTTAAAAGTAGCATTGATGCGCCACCACATATAAATAAACCAATTAAAAACCATCGATTGATTTTACTAAATGCTTCTAATGTTTGTTTGAAGTTAATATGTGACAATTCATGATATAAAGTAGCAACTACTACAATAAAAAGTGTGACAGCAAATACCACTTTTAATATAGATATCAATCTATTTTTATGTTCTTCAGTCATTATTCATTATTATCCTTTACATTATATTAATACAAAATATATCATATCATATTCTAGGTATATATCTTTAGACTATTGAACTAACATAATTGTAAGATAAAAAGGAGTGGAAGAGAATTCATCGTCCTACTCTAGCAACGATGACTAGCACTATATTAAAAAGCCTAAGACAACTCATTAAGTTGTCTTAGGCTTTTTAATATAGTGCTTTATTCTGGTTCTGTGTAATCTTTATGTTCTTCTTTTTTCATTTCATATTGACCTGCATCATCACCATAATATTTATTGTAACGACGTTTAAATAATAAGAAGATATGAGAAACTAATACTTTTAAAATAGCATAGCCAGGAATACCTAAAATAACTCCTACAATACCTAATAAATTACCCGCACTTAGTAAAATAAAGATAATTGTTAGAGGATGAATTTTTAATGTTTTTCCCATAATATTAGGAGAAATAAAATGACCTTCAATAAATTGAACCAACGTCCACACAATAATCAATTTTAATAACATGAACGGTGAAGTAATAATCGCAATAATAATTGCCGGAGAAATTGCAATTGTTGGTCCTAAGTATGGGACTACACTCGTTACTGCAGCAATTGAAGCCAGAACTAATCCATAATCTAAACCAATAATAGAATAACCAATAAACAATAAAATACCAATACAAAATGATACGATAATTTGGCCTTGAATATATGAGCCGACCTGTACACTCATTTTTTCTAATAAATCATGATAGTCTTTTCTAAATTTAGGCGGCATAATTTTAGTTGTATAGTCTCTAAATTTAGTTCCATCTTTCAACATAAAGAATAATACAAATGGTGTAGTTGCAATCACAACACCGACATTCACAATAGCTTCTGCAAATGTTCTAATTTTAGTTTCAAATCCACTAAAATAATCTGACGTTAACGATGGAATCTTTTTAGAAGTAGAATCAAGCCATTCCTGAATTTGATTATAAAATGAAGATAAAATAGACATATGTGTCACTTTATCAATAGCTCTATTAAATTTTTCAATATATTTTGGGAAGTTACTTGCAAGTTGTTTAATTTGATCACCAATCACAGGAATTAATAAATCGATAATTAATGTTGCGCCTCCAATAATCACTAAAAAGACTATTATAATTGCTAATAATCTTGGAATATTATAACGTTCCATCAAATTAATTACTGGATTTAACAAATAATACAAAATAAGCGATAAAATAATTGGCGCTGCAATAGTATTAAAGATAATGACAAAAGGCTGAAAAACATAAGAAATTTTGTCAAAGATGAATATAGTAATACCAAGTAATACTAATGAAACTAGCGCAAATAATAAATCTTTACCACCCAAAAACTTCATAAAGCGTGTTTCAGAAAAGCTTAGCTTATTAGCTTTCTTTCCTTCATCCTTTTTGTGGTCCATTGACATATCATTTTCACCGTACCCTTTAATCTAAAATAAAATAATCTATATTATATCATACCATGTAGCTTATTCATTTTGTGTGTTATTTTGAGATTGAAAATGATAAATATGCAAAGCTAAATAAACAATTTCTGAATCATCTATATCAATATCTAGATCTTTTTGAATAACTTTAGAAATCTTATATGCTGTACTATAACAATTAGGGTAATATGTTTTGACCATATTGATAAATTCATCTTGTGCATGAACGTATTCCTTTTTATTTAAACGACGAATTAGGAATTGAATATGTCTAATAAATCGTTGATATTGAACAGTTCGAGGGTTTACAGGATACCCTATGTCATTTTCGATAATTAATACACATTTACTTATCATTTTATTAATTAAAGATATTTCACTCATAGGTAAATCTTCTTTATTTGAAGCAATATGCAATGCTATAAAACCTATTTCATCATCAGGAAATGTGACGTCTAATTTCTCATTTAATCGCTGTATAACTTGTGTGGCAATATCATATGCCTCACTATATAAATGTTTAGTTTCCATTGCAAAGGGATTACTAATTATTTGATTTTGTTTTAAGCGTTTATATGCAAAAGTAATATGATCGGTTAAGGCAATGACTAGTTGTTTATCATCTTTCATATAAGTTGTACTTGTAATATAGTTAACTGATTCAATAATTGCCTGTAAGACCTCTTCATCAGCTATTTCAACTAGAGATTTATAATATTCTTGTTGTTGTTTTTGATCTAATTTATACACTTTCTCAATAGAAGCATTATCATCTACGACCATTCCAGGCTTTTTATTAAAACCAATGCCTTTACCGATTAAAATAACTTCTTGATTACTATTGATGCATATGATGACGTTATTATTTAAAATTTTTGAAATATGATATTTGCTCATCATTATCATCCTTTTTTACTATTAAAATTATATAGTTAAACATTATATTTGAAAAGTCATTCTTTTAAAAAACACTTCTTTCTCGCATTACTCTAAGAGATGGAGAAAAGAAGTGTTGATTTAAATTATTAATGTTTTTTAGATATTTTATCTTCGCGTCCCCAAGATTCAATACCAAATAAATTAATCTCAAGGTTTTCTGGTTTAAATACCGGTTTTAAACCGGCACGTTTTTGTTGAATATAATCTTTCATAACAGCAAATGCAATATTTGAAAGACCTATAATGGAAACAAGGTTTACAATGGCCATTAATCCCATAAATAAGTCCGCTGTACTCCATACGGTTTCAGTTTTAACAACTGCGCCTATAAATACTAATACAACAACTAAGCATCTAAAAATAAATAAAATTGCTTTATTTTTAGATAGAAATTCTATATTAGATTGTCCGTAATAGTAATTACCAACTACAGAAGAAAATGCAAATAGCGTAATCGCGACAGTTAAGAAGATACCACCTGGAGAACCAAGATGTTCATTCAATGCAGATTGTGTAACTTCTACACCTTGTGGCGCTTTTTCGCCAAATTTTAAGCCTGAGTAAAGTAAAATCATAATAGCTGTTGCTGTACAAACAAGCATTGTATCGAAGAAGACACCTAAAGATTGAAGTAATCCTTGTTTTACTGGATGTGGTACAGCAGCAGTAGCAGCCGCATTGGGTGCTGAACCCATACCTGCTTCGTTAGAGAATAAGCCACGTTTTATACCTTGTAAAATCGCTGTACCTACCGCGCCACCAGCGACTTGTTCCATTCCGAACGCACTTTTAATAATTGTACCAATCATTGGAATGATTTGATCAAAATTCATTAGTAAGATAAATAAAACTATACCAACATAAACGATAGCCATTATTGGAACAATTAAAGATGACAACGTTGCAATACTACGTACACCACCGAAGATAATGATTGCTGTAATGACAGCCAAAATAATACCAGTAATGACTGGACTAATATGATATTGTGTTCTTAAAGATTCAGCAATAGTATTCGATTGAACAGTGTTAAATACAAATGCAAATGTAACAGTAATTAACACAGCAAATGTGATACCAAGCCATTTTTGATTTAAACCTTTGGTTATGTAATAAGCTGGACCTCCTCGGAAGCCACCTTCTTTATCATGAACTTTGTAAACTTGTGCAAGTGTTGCTTCTATAAATGCACTCGCAGCTCCGATAAATGCGATAATCCACATCCAAAAAACTGCCCCAGGACCCCCTAACACAATTGCTGTTGCTACACCAGCAATATTTCCTGTTCCAACACGGGAACCTGCACTAATAGCAAATGCTTGAAAAGGTGAAATACCTTTCTCTCCATTTTTCAAAGTTTCTGGTTTTTCAACTAATGCTCTAAACATTTCAGGTAACATTCGTAATTGAACAAATTTAGAACTAATAGTAAAGAAGATACCTACTGTCAATAGTAAACCTATTAAATACTGTGACCAGATTAAATCATTTCCAACTTGAACAACAGATTTAAACCAATCAGGTATTAAACTATCAAAATCTCTCAATTAAATCCCTCTCATCAAAATTATTGTTATGATATACATTACAAGAGATTTATATTGTAGTATTAAAGGTCAAAATGTACATGTTTTTCATGTCATCACTTTGATATACTTATCAACAATATAAATCTCTTGTGAGTTATAAATAGTTAAATATTAAATTAATTTTATCATCTTATGAATTACTTGAAAACAAAAATTTTAAAATCATATTAATTTATTATCATTGATTTTACATTTCCAAATTCATTTGTATCAACTACAAATGAACCATTTGTATATTGTTCAGAAAGATGAATATTAGAAATTTCACCTGTTTCAGCATGTTTATCTGAATAAAGTGTATAGTATGTTTCATCTCTGACAACATATGCAGCTACAATACGATGAGGATTTTTTTTCAATTCTTTTAAAAGTGTAATACCTCTTTGTGCGCGTTTGGCATCTTGTAATATATCTTTAGCAATACGTTTTATTGCTCCTCTTTGGGTAGCCATAATTATTGAATTATTCTGATCAACAGTATCAGTCATAATAACATAATCTTCATCTTTTAAATTGATAGATTTCACACCAGCTGCTCTTAATCCTGTATCTGAAAGTTCTTCTGTAGAATACGTTAATGACATGCCTTTATGTGTAATAACAGTAATCATTTGTTCTTGAGTTATGCGAAGTACATTTACCACTTCGTCTTCATTTTTTAATTTTGTTGCAATGAGTGGCTTATTAAATCGCGTGGTTTTAAATAATGATTGATTACTCTTTTTAATCATGCCATTACGAGTTGCAATAATATAAAATGCTTTACCATCAAATGTTTTTTCGTTAAATACATCTATAATTCTCTCGTTTTCTTCTAAAGGCACAATTTGCGATACATGCTGACCTAACTCTTTCCATCGCACATCTGCAATTTTATGAATTGGAATAAAGAGATATCTTCCTTTATTTGTAAATACTAAAGCTGTATCTTGAGTATTTACAGTTTGGTATTTGAGTAGACTATCTCCCTCTTTTAAACCTACTTCTGTCACACCACTTGCATTAAAGCTACGTGTAGACGTACGTTTTATATATCCATGTCTAGTCACACTTAAAACCACTTCTTCACTTGGTACAATAACTTCTTTATCAATTTTAATTTCTGATATTTCCGCTTCAATTGAAGATAAACGTGATGTTTTAAAACGTTTTCGAATCTCTGTAAGTTCTTTTTTAATAACATTTAATAATGCGTCATGGTTATCAAGAATATTTCGGTACGCCTCTATTAATTTTTGTAATTCTTCATGTTCTTCTTCAAGTGCAACAATATCAGTATTAGTTAAACGATATAATTGAAGCATCACAATGGCTTCTGCTTGTGCTTCAGTAAAGTCAAATTCTTTTACTAAATTATCTTTTGCATCTTTTTTATTTTTAGAATGACGAATCAGCGCAATCACTTCATCTAATATAGATAAAGCTTTCATAAGACCTTCTACAATATGCATGCGCTTTTCAGCATGATTTAAGTCGTATTTTGTACGATTAGCTACAACTTCAATTTGATGATTTAAATAGCTGTCAATAATTTCACGTAGACCCATTAATTTTGGACGTCCATCACTAATAGCGACCATATTGAAATTATAAGTAATTTGTAAATCAGAATTTTTATATAAATAGTTTTTAATAGACTCTGAATTAACATCTTTTTTTAATTCAATAGCAATTCTTAAACCTGTACGATCTGTTTCATCACGTACTTCAATAATACCATCTACTTTTTTATCAGCACGAAGCTCATCAATACGTTTCACAAGCGAACTTTTATTCACTTCATAAGGAATTTCTGTCACAATTAATTGTTTACGTCCATTTCTTAACGCTTCTTCATCTACTTTTGAACGAACAACAATTTTTCCTTTTCCTGTTTCATAGGCTTTCTTAATACCATCAATACCTTGAATAATACCGCCTGTCGGAAAATCAGGACCTTTGATATATTTCATTAATTGATTTACTGAAATATTAGGATTATCAATATATTTTAATGTTGCTTGAATTACTTCACCTAAATTATGTGGAGGAATATCAGTAGCATATCCTGCCGAAATACCAGTCGAACCGTTTACTAGTAAATTTGGAAATCTTGCCGGTAACACCATAGGTTCAAGTGTTGTGTCATCATAGTTTGGTATAAAGGACACTGTTTCCTTATTAATGTCACGAACCAACTCCTCAGAAAGTTGACTTAACTTCGCTTCTGTATAACGCATCGCAGCAGGTGGATCATTATCAATACTACCATTATTACCGTGCATTTCGATTAATACATGACGCAACTTCCAATCTTGGCTTAAACGTACCATTGCATCATAAACTGAAGAATCACCATGTGGATGATATTGACCAATAACATCCCCAACTGTTTTCGCACTTTTACGGAAATTTTTATCATACGTATTGCCACTACTATACATAGCAAATAAAATTCTACGTTGTACAGGTTTTAAACCATCACGCACATCCGGTAACGCACGTTCTTGAATAATATATTTACTATATCTTCCAAAGCGATCACCAATAACATCTTCAAGTGATAGGTCTTGAATTATCTCACTCAATTGACTTCCTCCTCATCATATTCTTCAGTATCAAGTATTTGAACTTCTGTATTATCTAAAATACTTTGATCTTCTTGCATGCCAAATTCAACATGATTTTCAATCCATTCACGTCTTGGTGCAACTTTATCTCCCATTAATGTTGTTACACGTTTAGAAGAACGTACTTCATCATCGATTTGGACTCTAATCAACGTTCTTGTCTCAGGATTCATTGTAGTTTCCCACAATTGCTCAGGATTCATTTCACCTAAACCTTTATAGCGCTGTAAAATAAAGCCTTTACCTAATTGTTTTTGAAGTTTGTCCAATTCATCATCTGTCCAAGCATATTCTACTTTTTTAGATTTCCCTTTACCTTTTTCTAATTTGTATAACGGAGGTAATGCAATAAAAACACGACCTGCTTGAACAAGAGGTCTCATATATTTGAAGAAAAATGTTAATAATAACACTTGAATATGGGCGCCATCTGTATCAGCATCAGTCATAATAATAACTCTATTATAATTACTATCTTCTAATTTAAAATCATTACCAACACCAGCACCAATTGTATGAATAATTGTATTAATTTCTTCATTTTTGAAAATATCTTCAAGTTTTGCTTTTTCAGTATTAATCACTTTACCTCGTAAAGGTAAAATAGCCTGGAATTTTCTATCTCTTCCAAGTTTAGCTGATCCCCCTGCTGAATCACCTTCGACAAGATATAATTCATTTTTCTCAGTATTCTTACTTTGAGCAGGCGTTAACTTTCCTGATAATAATGTATCTTTACGTTTGTTTTTCTTACCAGAACGTGCATCCTCCCGTGCCTTACGAGCCGCTTCTCTTGCCTGTTGCGCTTTAATAGCTTTCTTCACAAGTGATTTAGATAATTGTCCTTTTTCCTCTAAATAATAAGGTAATTTTTCAGAAACAACAGAATCTACTGCACTACGCGCTTCTGATGTACCAAGCTTAGATTTAGTTTGTCCCTCAAATTGCAGTAATTCTTCTGGAATACGTACAGAAATCACTGCTGTTAATCCTTCTCTAATATCATTACCATCTAAGTTTTTATCTTTATCTTTAAGTTCATTGATACGGCGTGCATAGTCATTAAATACGCGTGTCATTGCTGTTTTAAATCCTACTTCATGAGTTCCTCCGTCTTTTGTACGTACATTATTAACAAAACTTAATATACTTTCAGAATATTGATCATTATATTGAAAAGCAACATCTACTTCGATTCCATTTGCAGCACCTGTAAACGTCGTAACATCATGCAATACTTCTTTACCTTCATTGATATAACTTACAAATTCTTTAATACCTTCTTCGTAATGATAAACATCTTCACGTTCTTTTCCATCACGTAGATCTTTCAATGTAATTTTTAAGTTTTTTAATAAGAATGCAGATTCTTGTAAGCGCTCACTTAATATATCAAAATTAAATGCCGTTGTTGCTTTAAAAATACTTGAATCTGGTTTAAATGTGACTTTTGTACCTGTTTTCTTAGTTTTTCCCGCTTTCACTAAACCAGAAGTTGGAATACCACCATCCTTAAAAGATTGCTTATAAATTTGTCCATCTCGATGAATTTCAACTTCTAACCATTCACTTAAAGCATTAACTACGGAAGCACCAACACCATGAAGTCCTCCAGAAGTTTTATATCCACCTTGTCCAAATTTACCTCCAGCATGTAATACAGTAAAAATAACTTCTACAGTAGGTTTACCAGACGCATGCATACCAGTTGGCATACCTCTCCCATTATCTTCCACTGAAATACTATTATCTTTATTGATTGTTACATCAATTTCATTACCATAACCATTTAAAACTTCATCGACGGAGTTATCGACAATTTCATATACTAAATGGTGTAATCCACGTTTATCAGTCGACCCAATATACATCCCAGGACGTTTTCTAACTGCCTCAAGTCCTTCTAATACTTGAATCGAATCATCTGAATAATGATTTGTCATTTTTGTTGCCAATGCGTTCGCCTCCTACAAACGTACGTTCGTTTTTTTAGCTTTACAATAGTTATTCTTATATAAAACGCATTAAAATGCAAGTATGAGTTCTATAAGATAAACATTTAACTTAATATATAAGACGTTTTTTCAATTTTTAATCGTTGTCAGGAATACTTTGTGATAAAATATACCTACATTATATAAGGGATGTGTAAACAAATTATGATGATAGTTCTCATGTTGATTTTAAGCTATCTCATTGGAGCTATTCCAAATGGTTATGTTATAGGAAAAGTTTTTTTTAAAAAAGATATTAGAGAATTTGGAAGCGGTAATACTGGTGCCACAAATAGTTTTAGAGTTTTAGGAAAACCAGCTGGATTTATCGTTACTTTTTTAGATATATTTAAAGGATTCATTACTGTATTTTTCCCATTATGGTTTTCAGTGCATGCGCAGGGACCAATTAGTACATTCTTCACACATGGATTAATTGTCGGTATTTTTGCAATAATCGGTCACGTTTATCCTATTTATCTTAAATTTAAAGGGGGTAAGGCTGTAGCCACAAGTGCCGGAGTTGTATTAGGAGTTAATCCAATCTTACTTTTAATTTTAGCGGTCATATTCTTTGGAATTTTATATTTAACAAAGTATGTGTCATTATCTAGTATTATTGCGGCAATCAGCTGTGTGATAGGTTCATTAATTATTCATGATTACATATTATTTGGAATGAGTGCTTTTGTATCAATCATTTTAATTTTTAGACACCGTTCTAATATTATTAGAATTTTTAAAGGTGAAGAACCAAAAATCAAATGGATGTAAAATGGGTGTTTCTTGCACTATTAGTTCTATTAATTAAATATGATAAACAGTTCATGTTTAATCATGAGAACAATATGTTTTAGTTCAAACAATTTTTACATTATAAATATCATAATAATTAATATAAAGGATGGGTCATACAATGAAAATCAACTTGACTGATGAAGCAGTTGAATGGTTTAAAAATGAATTAGATTTACCTGAAGAGAATAAAGTCTTACAATTTTATGTGAGGTATGGTGGAGAATTTCAACTTAAACAAGGTTTTAGCCCAGCATTTCGTGTGGAATTGAGCAATGATGTTGAGATAGGTTATCACGAAAATTATAATGATTTAATTGTTGTAGTTTCAGAAGATGACTTATGGTATTTTGAAGATCATAAAGTTCTAGTTGAAAAAGTAGACCATGAAGACGAAATTGTTTATTCTACAACTAATTAAAAAAAGACCATAAATATCTAATATTTACAGATATTTATGGTCTTATATTTATATATTCAAATCGCTACGTTGTGTGACTTCTAATTCCTTACCTTCGTTATTCAATGCTTCGACTTCACTATATATTTGATGCCATTCTGGAAAATAACGATCTAAACGAATTGGTCTGAAATCACTTGCTTTAATACATAATAGCTGAGTGGAACCTGTGGTAGCTAATTCCCCTTTTTCATTATATACTTCATAACAGTACGTTGAACGCAATCTTGAATAATGTTCTACCCATGTTTTCACTTTAACTTTTTCAGGATAAAAAATGGATTTCTTATATTGAACTTGTAAATCCACGACGGGTGAGATGATACCTTCTTTTTCCATATCTGCATAACTAAAACCTAATTTACGAATATAATCAGTACGAGCAACTTCAAACCATGTAGCATAATTCCCATGATAAATTACTCCCATTTTATCTGTTTCTTGGTATCTCGCTTCAATTTCAGTCATACTATAAATCATATTTATGTACCTCTTTCCAATTAAGTTCACTTTCAATATTAACATAAAAAGGATGATTGCTATAGAATTCCCATTTACTACTTTTATTACTGAAATAGCTCAATGACACGAATGAAGAAAAAATCCTTAGATGAGATTGCCATCTAAGGATTCAAAATACATTCAAATTTTTAAATACTTTTTCGAATAATCGTATTATTGAGCAAGTTTATTTCTTAATACCATTTGTAGAATGCCACCGTGACGATAATAGTCGATTTCAACTTGTGAATCAAAACGAACAATGACATCAAAATCAACCACTTCTCCACTTTCTTTTTTTGCATGAACTTTAATAATATCATGTGGTTGTACATCTTCGTTAATATCTACAGAAATCTCTTCTCTACCATTTAGACCAAGTGAATCAGCTGATTCTCCATCTTTAAATTGTAATGGTAATACACCCATCATAACTAAGTTAGAACGGTGAATACGTTCATAACTTTGTGCTATTACAGTTTTAACGCCCAATAAATTAGTACCTTTAGCAGCCCAGTCACGTGAAGATCCCATACCATAATCATTGCCTGCTAATACTGCTAAGCCAGTGCCATCTTCTTTATATTTCATTGCAGCATCATAAATTGGCATAATTTCATCAGTTGGCCAATATGTTGTAAAGCCACCTTCTGTACCTGGTGCTAATTGGTTTTTAATTCTAATATTCGCAAATGTACCACGCACCATAACTTCATGGTTACCACGACGAGAACCATATGAGTTAAAATCACGAATAGGCACGTCATGATTTAATAAGTATTTACCTGCTGGTGTATCTTTACCAATAGCACCTGCTGGAGAAATGTGGTCAGTTGTAACTGAGTCACCAAATTTACCCATTACACGTAAATCTTTTAATGGTTCAATGGTACCTGGTTTTTTTGATAAACCTTGGAAGAATGTTGGATTTTGAATATATGTTGAATTAGGATCGAAGTCATATAATGGAGAGTCAGTAACATCAATCTCATTCCACATTTCATTGTTGTTGTATACATTTTTATATTCTTCTTTAAATAATTCAGGTGTTACAACACTATCTACTGTATCAGCAACTTCTTTAATTGAAGGCCAAATATCATTTAAGTATACATCTTGACCATCTTTACCTTTACCAAGTGGTTCATTTTGTAAATCAATATCAACTGTACCAGCTAAAGCATACGCAACGACTAATTGAGGTGAAGCAAGATAGTTCGCTTTTACTAATGGATGGATTCGACCTTCAAAGTTACGGTTACCAGATAATACAGAAGTAACTAGTAAATCTTCTTTAGCAATAGCTTTTTCAATTTCTGGCAATAGCGGTCCAGAGTTACCAATACAAGTTGTACATCCATAACCTACTAGATTAAATCCTAAATCATCAAGATATTTTTGTAATCCAGAATCACGTAAGTAACCTGTCACTACTTTTGAACCTGGTGCTAATGATGTTTTAACATATTCAGGCACTTTTAATCCTTTTTCAACTGCTTTTTTCGCAACTAAACCAGCACCTAACATAACGTAAGGATTCGATGTGTTTGTACATGAAGTAATCGCTGCAATTGCAATGTCTCCTGTTTTCATAGTTGTTTCAGAACCATCGTTAAATTGAATATTAGCTGATTTATCAAATTCGCTTTGATCCAAACCATGACCTTGGTTTCCAGCAGGAGCTGTTACAGATTTTTCGAATTCTTTTTTCATATCACTTAAGAAAATTAAATCTTGAGGACGTTTAGGACCAGATAGTGAAGCTTCAACTGTCGATAAATCTAAATGAATTACATCTGTATATTGTGGATCTTCTTTATCTGATGTAAAGAACATATTGTTTTGTTGTAAATAAGCTTTAACTAACTCAATATGCTCTTCAGAGCGGCCAGTTAATTTCATATATTTAAGTGACTCTTCATCAATTGGGAAGAAACCACAAGTTGCACCATATTCAGGAGCCATGTTAGCAATAGTCGCTCGATCAGCTAATGGTAAATCGGCAACACCAGGACCGAAGAATTCTATAAATTTACCAACTACACCTTTTTTACGTAGCTCTTGAGTTACTCGTAATGCTAAGTCAGTGGCAGTTGATCCTTGAGGTAATGAATTAGTTAAGCGTACTCCAATCACTTCAGGAATTGGGAAATATGATGGTTGACCAAGCATACCTGCTTCAGCTTCAATACCACCAACACCCCAGCCTAATACACCAATACCATTTATCATAGTAGTATGTGAATCTGTACCAACAAGTGTATCTGGGAAAGCAGTTTGTTCACCGTCCACGTCTCTTACATGAACTACCTTAGCTAAATATTCTAAGTTAACTTGGTGTACGATACCTGTTGCAGGCGGTACAGCATTATAATTATTAAATGCTTTTGTAGCCCAGTTTAAAAATTGATAACGTTCATAGTTTCTTTCAAATTCTAATTTCATATTGCGTTCTAACGCACGTGGGTTTGCATAGCTATCTACTTGTACAGAGTGATCGATGACTAAATCAACCGGTACTTCTGGATTAATTTTATTAATATCTCCACCTACATCATTCATAGCTTTACGTAATGAAGCTAAGTCGACAACCGCAGGCACCCCTGTAAAATCTTGTAAGATTACGCGAGAAGGTTTGAAAGGTACTTCTCCTTCATTACCTTCTTTACCAAAATGGGCTAATGCTTTAATATGATCATCTGTAATAACAAAGTCATCTTCTTGTCTTAATACTGATTCTAGTAGAACACGAATAGAATAAGGTAACTTACTAATTTTAGTTAAACCTTGTTCTTCAAGACTTTTTAAATCATAATATGTATATGATTTACCTCGAACTTCAAATGATTTTTTTGCTTGTTCTTTAATGTTAGAAGTCATTTGATTATCCCCCTTGAATATTAAAAATTCATAATTATACTTCTTTAATTAAATTGTATAATTATATGTTTTTTAAAACAACTATATATCACTAGAATTTGAGTGATTTGAATTTTGGTTTTATAATCAGTTAATATAAGAAATACTTATCATAGTACATTTAAACTATAAGTATTTTTTATTAAATGAGAATTTTTTTCAATAAGCTAAATGAAATAAAAAGGAAAGTAGAATAGAAATTCATTTTGAATTTTTGGCTCCAATATCAACATATATTGGATGTGGATTTTCTTTTGAAAGTCTTTATATTTCGATCTAACTATATTAAAAAACGCCTAAGACAAATAAGT